>NZ_MLCB01000134.1 GCF_001890925.1 Planktotalea frisia | reverse complement strand
GTCTTCAAGGTTGGATACATCTTAGCACGCTGTCCAGTTTTGCCGGACCACTTCAAGGTGGATATCGCGCTGATCCTGTGCGTTCTGTTCCAGCTCCGCGAGGTTCTGCAAGGTCTGTTCGATTCCGCGCCCTGTCGCAATGTTGCCTGTATAGACCAACAGTACCGCAGTGGCGTTTAACTCTGCCTCATAGCGCACTGTCATGCGGGGACTACCTTTCCATCTTTGAGGCAAGGGCGCGGGTGTGCGGGGCGGCGCATTATAGAGAACAGTCGGACGCTTGATGGCGTAGTGCTCTTCGAGGTGACTCGCGATGGTACGGCTGACCGTTAAGACCGCATTCACGCGTGGCAGAAAGCGACGCTCTAATGCTTGGATCCGTGGGCGCATTGCCCAGATCAGGGGATGATTGCGATGGGCTTCCAGCTCATGGCTATCGAAGACACAAATCGCGCCGCTCGCCTGCGCTACGCGCACAGTGAGAGGGAGCGCCAACCCATCGTGACCATGCACCACATCGGGCTGGAAAGCTGTGATAGAAGGCGCGAACACCCGGCGGAAGACTCCATGCGCCAAATACCACATGAGCAGATATGCAGTAGCTCTTGGAACCGCCCACAGCGCTTTGATACCGTTACGCACTTGGTTCAGGCACGGCAGGTACGCCTCGGTTTTGACCGTGTAATATGAATAATAACAAGAGCATATAAAGCTGTACCGCAAAGAAAGATTGAAATACTGAATCAGTTAAGCCGTTAAGCGCAGGAACCAGCACAATGCCAAGGGCCGCTGGCAGCGTTCCGCGATGAAATAGCTGACAACCCGCACATTGAAAAATTATGCCCGAAGCAAGCGCAATCCAGCCTCCTGCAATCAGATAAGACAGGTAGGTTTGATGCGCTGCAAACCACCAATCACGTGTAATAATGCCATGGATCAACAAACGCTCGTTCACATGCCCGCTGCCAAAAGGAAGGCTTTGCTTGATAACCTCCAGAGCAGCTGACCAGATTTCGATGCGATAAAATGTTTCGCTTGTTAGCCCGTTTTCCCAAAGTTTCTCAAACGTATAAGCAAAGCGGATAGCAAGGGTCCGCCCACTGACAGCATCAAAGACGTAGAGCACAAACAGCCCCACTACGAGCGCGCCAAAAACAAGGGCTATATCTTTGAAAGAAGAGGTGCCCTGTCGCTGCGAGCGCAGCACGTGAGCCGCAAGAATTATGGTGCAAAGCAACCAGATGAGCAAAATCATTCGCCCACCTGAATAGAGACACATAACAGCAGCCGTGCCCAACAAAGCAATCCGCATCAGTTTTACCCTGTACGCCATCGCATTGAAGTCACAAAAACAGATCAGTGTTAGTACAAGATACCACATAGGTGGCACCAACGCGTTCGTAGAAAATGCACGCGCGCGGGTACCTTGGGGCCCAAAAACGAAATAGCTCATCACGCAAAATGACAAAAACAATCCGACAGGTGCCCAGCTTTGGAAAGAAGCCATAACATCATGCCCACGCCCCAGATAAACCCAGATCACCGCGAAGCCCAACAACGTCATACCATAGGACTCAAACGCAACCCTGCGCAAATGGGGCAGGTTGCCCTCCAGTGACGGATAGAGCCAGGTGTTCAGTAAGAAGTAGAGGATGAACTGCAAAAGCATCACATGAGGCCAACCAAAGTGTGGCAAGTTCGTAAATATTTGACGTCCGCGTAAAAGAGCCGAGATAAGCACAAACACCATAGCCAATTGCAACGCCAGCAAATGAAACGATGGAATAAGTCCGAGACACAGCGCAATCGCAACATCCAGACCGTGCTGAAGGCGTTCAACCGTTGCACGGGTCGAGCTGTGTATACGAGAGAAATTCACCAGTTTCGCTGCGTCTTTTATCAGAGTCAAAAATATCTCTCACCTGTTGCTTATGACAGACTTAAAGTAAAGCCGGAACCAATTTTGCTTTGGTTTATTCTTGGTGTGTTGTGCTCTGACAGAGATCACTACAGCCGAGCGCATAGACTTGCATCCCCTTAGAAGAGGCGTGTAAGGCACGGGCGGCGTGACATCTGCGCGCGCGTAAAGACGGTAACGCAAGGTGGTTCTAAAATGCAGTTGCACTCTGTGATGTCAGCGCTTCAACGAAACTCCACCCGAAACATGCGTGTTTTCAAGTATATCACACTACTGATCTTCTGTCTCATGGCACCCCTTGCGAGCATGCAAAACCCTCTCACCGTTTCGAGTTATTGACCTGCCCCCCGAAACTTCCCTCAGTTTAATGTAGAGTTTGCTCAACCATCGA
>NZ_MLCB01000133.1 GCF_001890925.1 Planktotalea frisia | reverse complement strand
ATAAAGAATATGAAATCCAAACCCGCAAACTCTCGTTATGAATGAGGGAGCCTAGGGGGGCAGGTCACCGCTTGAAAGTGTCCCAGATTCAGCCCCGGTGAGGACGATCCCGACGCCCGCTGTCAACGAAGTTGTGCTGATCTGGTCCGTATCAGTGCCGGTGGATACGCCCTCATCACCCTCGATGACATCACTGCCAAAGCCATCTTGGAGCGCGAATGTATCGGCGTCATGCCCCGCGTCTAACGTATCGGCACCTGCCCCACCCGTAAGTGTGTCACTGCCGTCGCCACCCGCAATCGAATCCGCGCCTACGCCACCATCAAGGAGATCTTCACCAAGACCGCCTGACAATATGTCAAGGCGGTTCCGCCCTCCAGCGTGTCATTGCCACCAACATCAAACCCAACCAGATCAAATGGAGCAGGATTGCTATCCAACAAGGATGAAAAGGTCAGGTTAGCGCCATTTGGTACTGCGGGGCCGCTGACTTGGACTAGGTAAACGCCATCCTCACCGTTGCCGGCAGTCCCATCTGAATTGAGATCGACGTCAATCGCCGCAAATGTGTAGGTGTCATCTGTGTTATCATCTGTATAGGCAATAAGGTGGTCAAAAAGGACGCTATAATTGACACCGTGAATGACAATGCCTTGATCCATGTGAGTGAAGGTTTCGTTCGTCGCATCGCCGCGAATTTCAAAGTTATTGGCGATGAACGTCGCAGAGCTGGTGGATGTGACAGAAAGCGTCGTGCCAAATCTGCCATTGTCCAGATCACCCGTATTGATTGTATAATCTGCGCCCAAACGCAGCGCGGTGACTTTAAATGTGACCGCGTTGTCGCCGATCAGCTGTCGTTTCCACTGCCCCCTAAAAAGCTGTCATCGCCGCCACCATCGGCGTTAATGCCAGATGTTGTTCTGGTCCCAACTAAGGTGTCGGCTTGAGCCCTTAAATCAAAACTCTCCACCTCGGCGAAATCGAGCGTGTTGGCACCAGACGTGACTTGCCCTGCCTCATCCACTGTAAAGCAAACATTAACGCCAGTAGTCATGCCACTTGCGTTAATGACATCGCTGTCTGTTCCGCCTTCACCGCCAAAGACAACATCAGAGCCAAAACTGTCCTTAAGCTCAGATGTATCGGCGTCACCTCCACCATAAAGCGCATCGTTATCCGTGCCAACCGCAAAGTCGCCAACCATCAGCGAGACGTTGTTATCGACTGAGATGACATGGATATAATCAGCAACACTATCTGCATCGCCTGCATCCGGAGAATTGTTCATCCGGATCGTTGCACTGCTGCCAGAGCTGCCTGTGTACTGAAAAAAGTCCTGTCCCGTGGTTCCGTTCGCATCCGCGCCAGCCCCGAATGCGACCCAGTTTATGCTCTCAGCTGAGCCAGTGCTGATCGTGTCATCGCCAGCCCCGCCCAGAATGACATCATTGCCCGTTGAAATGATGTTGCCTGCAATATCAATGGACCCAAGGCCCAGAATATCGTTTCCGCTACTGCCTGCGACAATCAGAACATAGGGAAAGCTATCGCTTGTACTGAAAATGCCTGCGGGATCACCATTGTCGAAATCATTGCTCTCATAACTCTGCATCGCAGTTGAATTGCCAGAAAACTCAAGCTCATACGTATTCGCACCGCCATCCGTTAATCCCGCCGTCGCAGCGTTGCCACCAACATCACCCCATTGCATGTCGCCATAGATATATTCGACGTCCATTTCGCCGCCGCCTGCATCACTGAGAACGACTTGAAACGAATTCGACCCTGATCCGCTGTAAGGTGAAACCGCGTCCCAGGTGATGGTTATATTCCCGTTTACAGGGTCAAGATCCCAATAAATTTCGCCACCGTTGCCGATGCTTATGTCTGAGTAAAACGGCAGTAGTGCCGGGGCGAAAAAGTCATCGGCACCAGCGAAATCATAGGCATTATTTGCTAAACCAAAAGAAATCGCACCGTTCGAATTTATGTAGATTTCGGTGTAGTTCGTGCCAAAAAAATTGATGCCACCACTGAACACCGAAGTCACATTTACAGCAACGGCACCATCATCATTGTCGCCCAACACTTTTGTGGCGGACGAGAAATCGTTCTCACCAAAGCTCGCGATACCACCAAGACCAGAATCCAAAGTAGCCATATCGATTTGCGCCCCGCTTTATGCTGACAGCCCCAGAGTGAGGGGGCAGATTCAAGCAAGCGGTATCGCGGCTGGTTAAAGACTTGGTTAGCAGCGGTGGGCTAAATACGTCGCTTTTAATAAAGCACACCCCGTTCGCGCTTCATCGCAGGTTCAACGCCGCGATTCAAAAAAGTCCTAGCGGCTTTGTGCCCGCTAAAGACAGCAGATTGAATGATGCCTGGCGCGACAGCATCGCCGATTAGTGTTTTGTTCTCAAGCCCATCCAGAGCCTGCCAAAGTTCCAAATTGGGCGCACGAAGCCCCACAGGCACCAACGTCCCTGCAACCGGCGCGAGCAGCGCACCTGTATTGGCATCACTTAGATGCAGCGCGGATCCATCGTGATGGCTCGCAACAGCATTTGGGACCACCTTGACGCCAAGCTCTAACATCTGCTTGTTCACCCGCGGTTGCTCTAGCGTGTAGCCCATCCAACCCGCGATATAGGGTTGAGGAGTGACCAAAGTCACGTCGTGGCGAAGTTGAGCGAAATGCGCAGCGATCACATTTCCCATGTAGTAATGTTCATCATCGTAGATCACGATGGGACCTTCGGGCTTGGCACTTTTGATGATCTCATCGACGCTCAACGCGTTCTCTTCGAAGCCTTTAATTGCTTCAAAGTGAGTGCTGCCCAGACCGTTCTTCAACCAATGGGACCCGGTTGCGATAAACGTATGATCCGCGCCCATCTCTGCGACGCTTTCAGCATTAAGATCACTGTTAGCAAACAAATCGACATTGCTCATTTGGCGCAGCTGATAGAGCCGATAATCCGACACCCGCGCCCAAGAGCCCAGCCCGAACAAGCGGCTCTCGGACAGTGATCTGCCGCCCAGCTCGCCCGCTTTTTCAGCAACCGTGACGTGATGCCCAGCGCGCGCAAGAACCAACGCGCATTCTAAGCCAGCAGGACCAGAGCCAACCACAAGCCCGTTTTTCTTAACCTTTGCATGTGGCACGTTTTCAGGATGCCATCCGCGTTTCCATTCCTGCGAGATCGTAGGGTTTTGTGTACAATTCAAAGGGATCGAAAACGCATCAGAGGACACGCAAATGTTGCAGCCGATGCACTCGCGAATATCCTCGATGCGGCCTTCGCGGATCTTGTTGGGCAAATAAGGATCCGCAATCGACGGGCGTGCGCCACCGATAAGATCAAGCACACCGCGTTTAATCTGGCTGACCATTGTATCGGGTGAAGTAAAGCGCCCAACACCCACAACGGGTTTGGACGTCACTTGCTTTACAAAGGACGTGAACTCTTCTTGCCAACCTTCATTGTCAAACCGCGCGGTGCCGCTGTCGTGTGGCCATGTGGCGATATTGACGTCCCAAAGATCAGGCAAATCTGCCAAAGCTTCGACCACATCGCGCCCTTCGCCGTCATGGGTAATCTTTCCGCGCCCACCGACTTCGTGCACAGCAAGGCGCACCGCCACAGCCATTTCTCCGGCCGCTTCTTCGACCGTTTCTTCGAGCACTTCGCGCATGAGGCGCAAACGGTTCTCGAAACTGCCGCCGTATTCGTCAGAGCGGTGATTGTAAGCGGGCGAAAGGAAGTGCCAAAGGATCGACGCATCATGTGCCGCGTAGATATAGACGATGTCATATCCCGCCTGTTTGGCGCGCCGCACAGCAGCACGAAAACTCTGTCGCAAAGCTTTGATATCTGCCTTGTCCATCGCTTTGGATTGCACAGGCACTTGCGGCTTCAGGCAGGGCAAATTCGACGGACCCCAGACAGGCATCCCCGTTCCCATGCCGCGCCCGCGAATACCTGTGTGCGCAATCTCTATCGCGGATAGCGAGCCAATTTCACGCAACCGATCAGTCAAAACGCGGTGCTCGCGCACATCGCCTTCGTCCCAGAATGTCTCAATCGGGAGATCACAAATATCAGAGGTCGGATCAATCTCCGCCAGCTGCATGCAAACCGTGCCCCAGCCGCCCTCGGCCTTGGTGGCGCGCATCGCATGGCTACCATTGCGCATCAGCGGCGAATGACCCATCGCATGCGGAACAGCATAGAAACGGTTTGGTGCAATCACAGGGCCGATTTTCACCGGTTCGAAAAGGACTTTGTAACGCTCATCGGTTTTGCTGACGTCAAGCATCGAGCTTCACAGTGCCATCGGCAATCCAAGCATCAAGAATAGCCAAAGCCGCGTCGGCAAACGCTTCATCATTGATGTGGCAATCAATCATCGTCAGCTCTGCGGGCGCTTTGATGGCTTTGCCCATCTCGTCGACCATCGCCGCGAGACCCTCTGGATCATACGCTGGCGCGCCCTCTTTATCCCACTCTTCGACCCCTTGGGTTGGCATCAGAACATGCACCGGTCCTTTCGCCCCCTTCAAACGCGTTGCGATATCGCGTACCAAAGCACGACGTTCATCAGGCGATAGACCTGAGGATTTGATCAAACGATTGTGCGCATGGAACGGACGGTCCGAGTAGGCCTCTGGAATGTCTTGCCAACCCGCGAAATCAATCAGATCCGCACAGCCGGGCGAAACGATCTGCGGTATGCCTTGCGTACCTGCATTGGTGAGACGATCCGCACCTGCATTGACCACTGAGCCGACCATTAGATTGCTCAACTCCGGCAATGCGAAGTCCATAACAGCCGCAAAATATCCTTGGCGCGCGAGTGCCTCAAACGCCATGCCGCCCATGCCGGTGGCGTGAAACACCGCAACCTCAAAGCCACGCTCTTGCAGCGGGTCGCGCAGGTATTTCATGTAACGCAAACACGACGATCCGAGACTCATCATGCCAATGACAGGTCTGTCAGAGACTGGCGGCTCAACCGCATTCGCCGCACCAAGAACCGCACCTGCCGCTTGCGAAAGCGAAGATTTACAGATTGAATTCAACCCGTACAAACCACCGGCCCAAAGTATCATCTGGATATCAGGACTAAGGCGATCCGCAGGAATAAGCGGTGAGAAAGAGACAGTGGAAACGACATATTTCGGCACGCCAAGTGGCAGAGCCTGTGCACAATCCAGCGCAAGATCGGTGCCCATGGTTCCGCCCAGTGCAAGCATTGCGTCGATCTTGCCCGCACCATAGAGCTGCGCCGTCAGAACGGATGCACCGCGCGCCATGATCTGCATCGCGGTATTCTCGTCCCCGCTGTCTATGGCTGCTTGGATCGACGATCCTGCTGCCTGTGCAACTTGATGCTTTGAAACATCCGTCGGTGTTGACGGATCGCCTAAGACGCTCACGTCCATCGACAAAACTTTGCCGCCCTGCGCCGCGATACGCTCGCAAATGTAGTGCAGCTCTTCGTCTTTGGTGTCGTATGTGCCGATCACGAGTATGGTCTTTGTCATTTCATGTCCTTTCGCGTCTTAGCTGCGCATCTTTTCGCCTTGGGGGTCATAAAGCGGCGCGAGTTGAACGTGGATTGGATAATCAACACCCGCAATCCGCGCAGTAAAACCACCCTCATCGATCCAAGCTTTCGTTACACCGCCGCTCTGATGCAGCGTCGCAATTCCGATCATTTGTTGCAATCGATACCCCCATCCACCTGAGGTCACGTAGCCCACCATGTCACCATTCTTCCAGATCGTTTCATCGTGCGACAGATACGGTCCGTTCTCAAGGGTCAGCTCTGGGACAGCGATTGCGACAAGCCTGTCTGGCACAGCGGCCATGTAGGTTTCTTTCTGTTTGAGCAGTGCGGCTTTCCCAATAAAATCGGCCTTTGAGAGATCAACGGCAAAGCCAAGACCCGTCTCAAAAGGTGTATCATCCTCGGCAATGTCATGACCGAAATGGCGAAACCCTTTTTCCAAACGACAGGCGTTCATCGCAAACATGCCAACATGGCGCAGCCCAAACGGCGCGCCTTCACGCATTAACGCTTCATAGACGTGCGCACTAAACTCGGACGGGATCATCAACTCATATCCCAGTTCACCAAAGAAAGAACGCCGGATGACCCAAGCACGCGCAAAGGCGACATCCATGTCTTGCGCGGCCCCAAATGGGAACGCGTCGTTAGAGAGATCGTCACTGCTTAAAGCTTGCAAAATCGCGCGCGATTTAGGGCCGTGGATCGTCAAAAGGCTATAGGCAGAGGTCATGTCGATCAGCTCAACCTGCCAGTTTGGATCGGCATTCGCTTTGATCCACGCCATGTCACGCGCTTGGCTGGGGTGGCCAGTGATGATCATAAAGCGCATATCTGCAAGTCGGGTCACAGTGACATCCGCCTCCATCCCGCCGCGTTTGTTTAGAAACTGGGTGTAGACGCTGGTGCCAACGGCAACATCCATCTGAGCACCGCAGATATGGTTCAAAAGCGTCACAGCATCAGGGCCAGCCAACAGCAATTTCGCATACATGGATTGATCGAGCAAACCAGCCGCGTTTTGCACGGCCTTCACCTCTTGCGCGATACAAGGCGACCACGCTTGATACCCGATTGAGGGTTCATTCGGCCAATCCGCAGTATCGGTGTCGAAATACATCGGCACCTCCCAGCCCATCCGCTCTGCAAATTTGGCGCCTGCTTTGGCGAGTGGTTCATGCAAAGGAACACGGCGCACACCCCGCGCAGTTTCCATCTGGCGACCGGGCCAATGTAGGCCATAATGAAGGCCAATCGCCTCGGTTACACGTTCTGCATTATAGGCGAGATTGGATTGAAAAGGCAGCGCGCGCGCGGCCATGATGGACCCCATGCCGCGTTTAGGCATCCCGTCGGTCATCCATTCAGACATGGTCAACCCAACACCGCCCGAATTCAAAATTCCATTGGAATTCATCCCCGCCGCGATGAACAATCCCGGCATTTCCGGCGCAGGACCGATAAACGGACGCCCGTCTGGAGTAAAGCTTTCAGGACCATTAAAGAACGTCTGGATCCCCATATCCGCAAGCGCAGGCATACGTTCGAACATGACCTGCAACTCAGGCTCTGCGTGATCCATATCAAAGGGCAGCTCATCAAATTCAAAGGTCTGAGGAATACCGTCCTTGGCCCATGCTTTGCCGCGCGCCTCAAACCCGCCGATCAGCAGTTTTCCGGCGTCTTCTTTCCAATAAGTGCGCTCTTCGAGGATGTTGAGGATCGGTAGGTCTTTGGGCAAGTCTTTGACGGGTTCTGTGACGATGTAGAAATGTTCTGCCGCGTGCAGAGGCACTGTGACGCCGTGGGCTTTGGCAAAGCGCGCCGTCCACATCCCCCCAGCGAGCAGGACTTTTTCGGTGGCGATCACGCCTTTGTCGGTCTCCACGCCAATCACGCGTCCCGCCTTAGTGAGAATGCGCGTGGCGGCGGTGTGTTCAAATATTTGAGCGCCCTTTTGACGCGCGCCCTTCGCCATCGCAAGACACACATCAAGCGGGTTTACCTGTCCGTTTGAAGGAACATGGAAACTCCCTTGCACCCCGTCATAGTTTACCCACGGCCAACGCTCTGCCGTTTCTTCGGGCGTCAAAAGATGGCTCTTAATACCCATGCGCAAAGCATGATCATGACTGCGTTTAATCTGCTCCATCCGCACATCTGACAGCGCCAAATTGATAGTGCCGTTTTGCTTGTAGCCAGTCGCTTGGCCCGTTTCTTCTTCGAGCGTTTGAAACAGGCGGGCCGTGTATTTGGACAGCTCCGTCTGCGCCGCGCTTTCGCGCAACTGCCCAACAATGCCCGCAGCGTGCCAAGTGGTGCCGGATGCAATCTGCTTACGCTCGAGCAACACCGCTGGCACACCTTTGTGCGCAAGGTGGTAGAGCGTCGAGCAGCCAATGATACCGCCGCCGATTATGACAACAGGCGCGCTCGCGGGGTGCGTCACTGCTGCCCACCTTGTGTCGCGTGAATGTCCGTATCGGGATTTTTAGGTGGGTTGCGATACTCGCGGACCAAGGTGCGGATATGCAGTGCGATAACCAGCAAGATCAAAGCAAACAGGATCATTGCAATCGGGCGATCAATCATATCGAGCGGCGTTTTCACGCGCGGCATAGACGAGCGCAGTTTGACTTCCATGATACCGCCCAGAACCATGCCAAGGATGATCGGCACCAAAGGAAGATTAAGCCGTTTCAGGATCACACCCAGCACACCAAAGACAGAAGCGATCGCACAATCAGTGATCGAATTGCGCAGACTGTAGACGCCCACAAAACTGAGCAGCAAAATGACAATGCCCACAAGTCGCGTCGGGACTTGGATGATACGCGTCAGGATATTGGTCGAGAACAACAAGAACACGAGGACCAGCACATTGAGCACCAAAAGCGCAAGGTAGAGCGCCATGACAAAGTCCATCTGGTTCTGGAACAGCTGCGGGCCCGGTATGACGTTATGCACGTAAAAGACCGATAGCATCATCGCCGTGAGGGCTTCGCCCGGTATGCCCAGCGCCAGCAAAGGGATCATTGCGGCGGCTGGGACAGCATTGTTGGCCGCCTCTGATGCGATCAATCCTTCGGGCGATCCTTTGCCGAACATTTCCGGCGTTTTCGAGGTCTTTTGCGCATAGGTGTAGGACATGAATTGCGCCGTGAATTCCCCGACACCTGGCACCATACCCATCATCACGCCAAAACCTGACGCGACAGTCGCGACGCGTTTATAAAGCCACAACTCTTTGAGACCTGACAAAACAGAGCCTTCTACAGACGTGGTTTGCGGCTGCTCGTCAGGTTGGCTCAAGAGAAGGAAAGCTTGGCTCAACGCGAAAAGGCCAAGCACCACAACGATAAGATCAACCCCTGACGCAAGCCAGCTTTGCTCGAATGTGAAACGGCGCGTGTAATTGACGGGCTCTAATCCGACCGTGTGCAACAAGATACCAAATGCTGCCAGCATGCCTGCGGCAAAGGTTTGGCCGCGATGGGCTAAAATGACGAGAATTATGCCGAGCAAAGCCGCGAGGAAGATTTCGCGCGAGCCAAACATCGGCGCAATCGCGGCGAGCAGGGGCGACAAAGCAATCAGAGCGATGATCGAAATGATACCCCCAAAAAACGAGGCCGAATAAGCCAGCGCAACCGCGCGCCGCCCCTCGCCCCTTTGGGTCATCGGGTAGCCGTCATAGGTCGTCAGCGCATTCACGGCCGTGCCCGGTGTGTTGAGCAACACCGCAGGAATTGCGCCGCCATACATGGAGGATCCATAGATCCCAAGGAGCATTGTGAGGCCGACCAAAGGCGGCAAAGAGAAAGTCGCAGGCAAAAGGATCGCAATCGCAACCGCCGCACCAACGCCCGGAATAGCACCGATGATCACACCGCCAATAGAGCCAACGAGCAACGCGACGATAACTTGCCAATCAGCGAGAAGGCCTGCGCCGGAAATGAGTGCGTCCACGGGTTAGCCCCCTAAAAATATGTGAGGAAGAAACTGCGCATCGCAGTTGGAAGGTATTCATAAATCGCAGCGCCGGGAATTTTGACCTGCAAAAAGCCTTTGAACACCACAACAATAATAACGGCGAGCAACAGCAGAAAACCTAATACTTTGAGCGAGCGATACCCGGCACGCAGCCCAAGCAGAACGGCGAAAACCATTGTCATTGGCAGGTAACCAAGCTTTGGCACCAAAGACACATAGGCCATGAACCAGCCCGCATATTCGACAGATTTCACCCAATTCCAGATCTCGATCCAGCGGCCTTCTAACCGCTCGGAGAGGAATGAAGAGAGCAAATGAAACGCCGCGAACAAACTCATCGCGTAGACGGCCACAGTGGGCCAAAACGCAGGTTGTGAGAACGTCTTGGCGCTAGGTTTCCAAGGGGCCTGGCTATCCAGCTGGCTCACAAGAAAGAGCGACAGGATCAGAAATGCCCAAGCGAACACGATATCGCCGGGGCGACGGTAGCGCTTGAACAGCTCTTGCAATGTCTTGACACGGGACATGCGGATAACCCTGTTATTGAAAGATCTGAAATGTGAAAGATCGGGCGAACAGGCCGCCCGATCCTAGAGATTTGAGCCTTACTCAGAGAGCATCTTTTCGATGCCAGCAAGTGTTTCGATATCGGTCGTGATCTGAGCCGTAACCGCAGCAACATCCTGCCAGTAAACCAGCGCGCCAGTTTCAGCGGCAAGCTTTTGCGCACGCTCTGACATCACTGTTTTCTTTGCGACAGCAATGATCTTTTCGCGCACATCGGCAGGTGTGTCTTTGTGAACAAACAGACCATTCCAAAGCGCGACATCCAGCGCAGGCGCAAGCTCTGCTACTGTTGGCGTGTCAGGCGTCAGCGAAATACGCTCGGACCCGATAGAAGCGAGCACCTTTACGTCATCAAGGCAAGGCAGGATCAACTGAAGCGTGGTGTTGATCACATCCACATCACCAGACGCGATGGAGTTACAATCAAGCATGTCAAACGCCGCATCAGACGCGAAAGAGAAGCCCATTTCCTTAGCAAGGCCCATAGTCACCTGCGTTGGCACAAGCGGCGCACCAAAGTGGCCAAGCACAACGTCGTTAGACTTTGCGTGCTCTGCAAGGCCAGCAATATCGTCATAAGGCGCGTCGCCACCAGCGGCGATCACGAAGGGGTAAGTCAAGAAATTGCCGAGCGGCTCGAACGGGTTCGGGTTCAGCTCTGGAATACCGATCTGCGGGCCAACGACAGGGATCGCAATGATGAAGGACCCAATGGTGTAGCCATCTGCAGGCGCATTCGCGACTTCAATCGCACCGGGGAAAGGACCGCCGCCGCCGCCGGGCTTGTTCACAACTGCGGCTGCGACGCCGTACTCTGTCTGAAAGTCTTCCGCGATCATCCGCGTCAACACGTCCTCAAGATCACCCGGAGGCCATGGAACGATAAAGGACACAGGCTTTTCTGGGTATTCAGCAAGGGCCACGGACGGTGCCACAAGCGCCGTCGCGGCAAGGCCAGCGGCCAAGATTGTTGAGGTTAAGTATTTCATTTCATCTCTCCCGGTGATGGATAAAGCGCCAGACTCTCTTGTGTAGTCGGTTCACTATTGCTACCAAATGGTTCAACTACTGTGCGATGATCGCGAATACCTGTCAACGCTCGAATTTCCTGTGAAACCCTATCGCCAAAAAAGTTAACGCCTATGCCAAAGCAAATGATGGGAACTGTTGATAAAGCGCTTTCGCTCATGCGGTTTTTTTCACCGCAAATTCCCGAGCTTGGCCTGTCGGAACTCGCGCGCAAGTCCGGTTTTGACAAGGCGACGACACTACGTTGTCTGAACGCACTAGAGCGCAATGGTTTCGTTGAACAAGATGTGTTGAGCCGAAAATACAGGGTCGGGCTATCGCCTTTTCACCTCGCTCAAATCAGAGAGCAGAGCTTTCCGGTAGAATCGATTATTGCCGAGCACTTGGACGCCTTGGCCACGCGGGTTGGCGAAACGGCGCATGGCACACTGATGGCGGGCCGCGATCCTGTAACCGTCGCGATCAGTAGCCCCAACCGCGCGTTATTTGTGCATGTGAGCCCCTCTACGGCATTGCCGTGGCACGCCACTGCTTCTGGCATTGCGATCGCTGCACACTTACCGGATGAAGCGCAAAAAGAGCTGTTAGATCGGTTAGAGTTTGCGCCCTACACGCCAAAAACGCCTTCAAACAAGGAAGATATGCGGACGGAATGGAACGTCTGCCGAGAAAGTGGCATTGCGTGTGTTCAATCCACGTTCGAGGATGATGTCGTCGGAACAGCTGCGCCCATCTTTGGTCAAACGGGGCATGCGGTTGGCTCCGTAGCCATCGCATCAGTTGCGCTACGAATGACACCTGATTTGCAAACACAAATCGCGTCAGAACTGCGCCGTGTCTCTCAGATCATTACGAACAAGATTGGCGGCGTCTTGCCTGTAAACCTGTAAGCTCGCACGCTTGAAAAGCCGCAATCTATCGGCCGCTAAACCAAAGAGTTTTTTGCTGCTATCTTTTTGCAATGATCTTTGCCAAGATCGCGAGGGGGCAGGGTTTTATTTTGCAAAGCCTCAGTCCTCAGCACACTCTAAGACGTGCATAGCCCAGCACTTACTTTGGATACTCAGAACATTACAGACAGCGTTACGCTGTCGTTAGTCGGACGCTCAACGGGTTACCGCCGTCGAGAATGGCTGTCAGAAAATCAATATTCGGATGCGCACCGGGGCGCAGCTTTGCGTCTTCAGTATGTTCACCAAACACCGCAAGCCCATGCGCGGCTGCTTTCGCATCGATAATGCCAAAGGTCTGATCAAGGTATTGATAAACACAAAGTGACCCCTGTTTTCCCGGCTGATTTAAAATCGACGCAACGACTTGACCTTCCGGATCAACCAGATCGAGACGTTCAACACCATCGACTGTAGGCAAAAGTTGCAAATTGTTTTGAACGATGCGGTGGGTTGGATCATGTGGAGTTCTTTCTCTGACGACATTTTATCGCTTTCTACAGTTTTCGACGCGGCGCGCCAAGAAGTGGTGAGGCGTTCACGCAAACTAATGTCGTTTTTCATGCCGTTTGCTTTGAGTTAATCCGCAGCATCCAGAAAAATTTCAAAGCGCGTTACAGGCTCGGTGGTCAGTTCGATATCACCACCGTGCGCTGCAACAATTTCGTGAACAATCGACAGCCCAAGCCCTGCACCTTGGCTTTCGCTACCTTGCGCAAAGCGTTCGAAAATATGGCGTGCGTTTGTGGCTGTTATCGCGCGACCATCATTCTCGACACCGATACAGGCGCGCGCTTCATTTTGCGCCAAAGTCACTTTGATTTGCGTCAACTTAGGGCCTGCGTGTTGCAGTGCATTATCAACAAGGTTGCTGAGAACTTCGCCAAACATTGTCGGATCAATCCGTGCGCTGATTTGCTCAGGCGCAAGCGACAGTTCAAAATCCACATCCGCACTCAGAACGCTTGGTCCGATGCGGCCAGCTATGCCCGTCAGAAAGGTGTTGAGGTCCGTAGAGACCAAATCAGGCTCAACCGCCTTAAGCCGTTCCAAAGACAGCATTTGTTGGGTGATGTGCATAGCAAGCCGCGTTTCTTGCACCAACTCAGACGCCCGCTCGCGACTGTCCTTCATGGTTTTGGATGCTTCCACCGCTTGCGCCATCGTATGGATCGCGGCCACAGGATTGCGCAGCTGATGTGCCGCGTTTGAAATCAGGCGGTCTTTGGAAACTTGTGCTTCCGTCAGTTTACCAAAGAGTTCGTTGAGACGTTGCACAATGCCGCGCGCTTCTGCGGGGATATGACGCTCGATCGGGCGCAGATCAGCGGTGGAGCGTTGCTGAATCGCGGCTTCGAGTTGTTGCAGCGGGCGCAGGCCGATTTGCACACCAAAATAGACAACCATCGCAACAGTGAGCACTAAAATCAGGGCAAGCAACACCGCTTGCAGCGCGAGCGCTTGGGCAAAATCTTGGCGTGCTTGCAGATGTTGCCAAACAGTGACCACCGAAAGACCGCGAATACCGTCAATCTCAACGCGTTCCGCGAGACTGACAGCGCGCGCAGGAATGCCTAGGTAGCGGGTGTCGAACAATAAGGGTGTGTTGGGTTCAAGTGCAATTTCACTAGGGCGCACAGGTGGCGAAGAGTAGCCTGTCACAAAACTGCCGTCGGGGCCATAAACGTGATAAAAGACAGAGCCGCCTGTCACCTCTTGGAACAGCCTTGAGGTGGTTTCTGAAAGTGTGTCACCCCCCGAATAGGCCACATCGCGCGACACCGCGAGGCTGAGCATCACGAGGTTCCGATCAAAGATCCCTTCGGACGTTGAACGTGCGTTGTTCAAACGCCAATTGACCGCAACGAAGGACACGAGGATCAACGGCAGCAAAATCAAAACCGATAAGCGCAGGCGCAAAGAGCCGCGAAGCCAGTTCATGCGGGGCCAGTTCATGCAGGGATAGCCATCATGTATCCCAACCCGCGCGCGGCTTTGATCTTGATCTCTGCTGCGCTCAGTTTCTTGCGCAGGCGCGAGACGTAAACCTCAATCACGCGTTCTTCGACCTCAGCGCCGATGCCATATAGATGATCCGCGATTTGCGTTTTCGAAACGAGCTGCCCAGAGCGTTCGAACAAGCACTCAAACACCGCGAGCTCGCGTTGGGTCAGCGAAATGTCCGCGCCTGACACCTGTAGTTTTCGCCCAGTACGATCATAGCTCAGCACCCCAATTTGCACGAGCGCGCCATCGTCTAGCGGTTTACGCCTTATCAAAGCGCGGATGCGGGCATCGAGCTCTTCCATATCGAAAGGCTTGATCAAATAATCATCCGCCCCTGCATCCAGCCCAGCAACGCGATCCTTCAAATCTCCGCGTGCTGTGAGCATTATGATAGGCATCGTTTTGCCCGCAGTGCGTAGACTGCGCAGCACTTCAAAGCCTGAAAGTGTGGGCAGGTTCACATCCAAAATCACCATATCCGCACTGTCATGGAGCAGAAATTCCAAAGCAGCAGCACCGTCATGCAAGACGTCCACGCCGTGGCCTTGATCCCGCAACTGGTGCGCGATGCCTTTGGCCAATGTTTGGTTGTCCTCTACGACTGCGAAGCGCATTTTTTTGCCTTTGCTGAAAGCTTCGCGCAAGGTTGGGCATGCATGGTGCAAGAATCAAGAGCGAAAATAACGCTTTGGTCAATATGAATTCAGCGCCGTTTTGTGCGCTTTGGGAGGAAGACAACATGACACTATCCACATTCACACGCCGCGCAGCGATGGCGATTGCCGCCACAGCTGCTTTTGCACTGCCCGCATCCGCAGACGTCGACATGTCCGGCAAAACGATTGAGTGGACAATTCCATTCTCAGAAACAGGTGGTTCTGCGAAATGGGCGAACTTCTTTGCACCGCTTCTATCCGAGGCACTACCGGGCAACCCAACAGTTGTTGTGAAGTTCATGCCAGGTGCTGGTTCCACCAAAGGCGCGAACTGGTTCCAAGAGCAGACAGGCGGCGACGGCACAGTCATGTTCGGCTCCTCCGGCTCTACGCAGTTCCCATATCTCTTGGGCGATCCGCGCGTGCGCTATGAGTATAACGACTGGAACCCTGTTATGGCCTCCGGCACAGGTGGTGTCGCGTATTTGAACGCAGAAGCAGGCGCGAAGTTTGACGGCTCTGCCAACAATCTCAAAGACATGACATTCATCTATGGCAACCAAGGCGCGACGCGTCTGGACATCATCCCAGCACTCGCATGGAAGATGCTGGGCATGAATGTTGAGCACGTGCTCGGTATCAAAGGTCGCGGCGATGGTCGTAAGATGTTTGAAAGCGGCGAAGCAACAATTGACTACCAGACATCCTCTGGCTACCTCAAAGGCTCTGCGCAGCTTGTAGAAGCAGGCAAAGCGGTTCCAATGATGACATGGGGCTCCATCGACGCCGCAGGCAACATTGTACGTGATCCAACATTCCCCGACATGCCAACGTTTAAAGAAGTCTGCGAAGCAACAGACGGCTGTGAAACATCCGGCGATCAGTGGGACGCATGGAAAGCCTTCTTCGTAGCTGGTTTCCCATCCCAGAAGATCGCGTTCTTGCCAGCAGGTACGGATCAAGAGATCATCGACACCTTCAGCAACGCATTCGCAAGCATCGCTGCACGTGACGATTTCGCAGAAATCTCTGCTGCACGTTTGGGCAAGTACCCGATGTACACAGGCAAAGACGCGAAAGGTGCACTTACCAACGCGATCACCGTGAGCGACAGCGCGAAAGCCTTTGTTCAGGGCTGGCTCAAAGAAGACTTCGGTGTTGAACTGAACTAAGCCGACAGGTTTTCAAGCGCCCCGTATTTAGTGTGCGGGGCGCTTTTGTAACCTGTCTGTTTGGGGTCATTCATGGAAATTTTTCTAGACGCTCTGCCAGCGCTCGGATCCGCGTGGGGGCAAATCTTGCAACCTTTGGTTATCGGCTATCTGGTGATGGGCGTTTGCATGGGCCTCGCCATTGGTGTGTTTCCGGGTTTGGGCGGTATCGCGGGACTTTCCCTGCTTTTGCCATTCATGTTCGGCATGGACCCCATTCTCGGCCTCGCACTGATGATCGGCATGGTCGCTGTTGTTCCGACCTCTGACACTTTCGCCTCTGTTCTGATGGGCATTCCCGGATCATCGGCGTCCCAAGCGACGGTGCTTGATGGTTTTCCAATGGCGAAGAAGGGCCAAGCGGCACGCGCATTGTCTGCGGCTTTTGCATCCTCGCTCTTTGGTGGATTGGTCGGGGCGGCGTTTCTGACCATTTTTATCCTTGTCGCACGCCCTTTGGTGCTAAAATTCCAATCGCCAGAGTTGTTGATGGTCTCCGTCTTCGGCCTTTCGATGGTTGGTATTCTCGCAGGACGCATCGCAATCAAAGGCATTGTCGCGGCTGGACTAGGCTTGCTTATCGGCACGATTGGCGAAGGGCCGTTCAATGGCGAGCTGCGCATGTCGAGCTATGATTTCCCCTATCTGACAGACGGACTCAAGCTGGTCATTGTCGGTCTAGGCATCTTCGCCATCCCCGAGATCGTCGCCCTTTTACGCAAAGACAAAGCGATCAGTGATCGTCAAGCGCTTGGCGGTGGTTGGGTGCTCGGGATCAAGGATTGGTGGGCGAACAAATGGCTCTCTATGCGCTGTTCGATCATTGGGGTCGTCGTGGGTGTTATCCCCGGGCTTGGTGGTTCTGTTGTCGATTGGATTGCGTACGGACACACAATTCAGACGGCCAAAGGCAAAGATCAATTTGGCAAAGGCGATGTGCGCGGCGTGATCGGACCTGAAAGTTCCAACAACGCCAAAGAAGGCGGCGGATTGGTCCCTACCTTGCTGTTTGGCATCCCCGGTTCAGGCTCCATGGCGATCTTCATCGGCGCGCTGGCGTTGCTCGGGAATGGCATTGATGTGGGTCCAAGCCTGCTCGAGAACAACCTAGACTTTGTCTATTCCATCGTATGGCTCTTGGCGCTTGCGAACGTTGTTGGCACGGTGCTTTGCATTGCCATGTCAGGCGGCATAGCCAAGTTAACGAACATTCGTTTCGCACTGCTCGCACCGTTCATCTTTATGGTCATTGCTTTTGCCGCGTTCCAAAGTGGACAAAACCTTATGGACCTTGTTGCCCTTTTCGCGATCGGCTTCTTGGGCATCCTTATGCGCCGCTTTGATTGGTCACGCCCTGCGTTCCTGATCGGTTTCGTGCTCTCCACACCCGTCGAGAATTATTCAAACAACGCCTACCAGATCCAAGGCATCAAATTCCGCCAAGGCTGGGAAACAGGCATCGACTATATCCTGTCATGGATCACCATCACCTTGATCGTGATCACAGTCGCCTCTGTCGTCGTAGGCCTGCGCCAAGCCAAAAACATCTTGGCCGAAGGCGATGTTCCCTCAGGTGGAAAACGCGCGCCTTTGATATTCTTGCTCGCGATCCTCGGCTTCATTGCTTACGCGCTTTATGACGCAGCAACGATCCCTGACTACGCTTGGACTGACCGCGTGTTTCCTATGTTCGTGGCCAGCGTTTCTTTGGTCGGTGCGGTGATTTTGCTGACACAAATGATGCTTGCACCTGAAACGCACACGCTGTTTGCGGACCGCGAAACGGGCAAGGAATCCGAGGACGACACCTACGGCCTGTGGCCGACCCTTGCTTGGTTTGCGTTCCTATTGATCGTCACCGCAATCACAGGTTTCATCATTGCACTCGCCGCGTTTCTGCTGTCGTTCTTACGCATTCGTGCGGGACTAAGCTGGGCGCAAACACTAATCTTCAGCGTAGCGGGCATCGCATTCATGCTGGGCATGGCATGGCTCTTGGGTCGTGATTTCCCGCCCGGAATTTTGCAAAGCTACTTTGACCTACCTTGGCCTTTCACATGACACAGACAGCAGTTCCATATATCTTCATGCGCGGCGGCACATCACGTGGCCCGTACTTTAACCGCGCCCATTTGCCGAGCGATCGCGAGACCTTGGCAAAAGTGCTTATCGCTACGATCGGCTCTGGCCATCCGCTCAATATCGACGGGATCGGTGGCGGCAATGCTGTGACAACCAAAGTCGCTATGCTCTCGAAGTCTGAGGATGACTGGGCCGATGTCGATTACTTCTTTGCGCAAGTGAGCGTTGAGGATCAGATCGTTGATTTCAAACCCACGTGTGGAAATATCCTCTCTGGCGTCGCCTCTGCCGCGCTTGAAATGGGGCTTGTTGGCGCGCAAAATGGCGAAACAGAAGTGCGCATTCACGCGGTGAATACAGGCGCACAAGTCGTTGCCCGTGTTCAAACGCCAGATGGATTGGTGAGCTACGAGGGCGACGCAGCAATTGACGGCGTCCCCGGAACCGCCGCCCCTGTTGCGCTCAATTTCATGAAGGTTGCAGGTTCCTCCACAGGGGCGTTTCTTCCCACAGGAAACCTGACGGACACCTTTGACGGCATTGACGTAACCTGCATGGACGTCGCAATGCCGATGGCTCTCGCGAAAGCCTCTGACTTTGGCCTGACGGGGTATGAAACCCGCGAAGAACTAGACGCCAACCTCGCGTTTTTCAAACAAATGGAAGCTGTTCGACTAAAGGCAGGCAAAGCCATGGGCATGGGCGATTGCACCCAATCGGTTACGCCAAAATTCGGACTTCTGGCAAAAGCAAAAGAGGGTGGCACCATTGCGACACGTTATTTCATGCCTTGGACCACGCATCCCACAATGGCCGTCACAGGCAGCCAATGCATCGCGTCTTGTGCGCTGACACCGGGGACAGTTGCGGATGGGCTGCTAGAGCGCCCTAGCTGTGGTCCTGTAACCGTTACGTTAGAGCATCCAATGGGTCTTATGGACGTGTTGATCGACTTTGAAATGAAAGACGGCGCGTTTCACCACACATCCGCAGGATTGGTGCGCACCTGTCGCAAACTTGCGTCGGGTGAGGTGTTTATCCCGCGAAGCATTTGGGACGGAGCGACATCATGAAACTCGCAATTCTTGATGATTGGTTCGACACCTTGCGCACGCTGCCATGCTTTACCAAGCTCGACGGTATCGATGTCACGGTTTTCACCGATCATGAGCCCGATCCAGATAGGCTCGCTGAACGGCTCAAACCCTTCGATGCCGTCGTGCTCTTTCGCGAGCGCAGTGCCATGACTGCGCAAATCTTGCGCCAACTCCCTAATCTAAAACTCATCTCCCAGCGCAGCGTTTATCCGCATGTGGACGTTGACGCCTGCACCGCCAATGGAACGCTCCTGTGTTCTAACATGCACGCAGGAACGCCCAGCTTTGCGGCGGCTGAACACACATGGGCGCTGATCCTTGCTGCGATGCGCCAAATTCCGCAACAAATGGCGAATATGCAGGCCGGACGCTGGCAGATGGGCGTTGGCAAAACTCTCAATGGGCGCACCTTGGGGCTTTATGGATATGGGCGGATTGCCAAGGCTGTTGAAACCTACGCGACGGCCTTTGGAATGAACGTACTCTGGTGGTCCTCCGAGGCGGGTCGCGCGCGCGCGAAGGCCGATGGCAAAACCATCGCGAGCAGTCGTGACGCGTTTTTTAGCACGCCTGATGTTATCTCTGTGCATGTGCGTTTGAAGCCTTCGACACGGGGTCTCATCACCGCCCATGACTTGGCGCTAATGCGCGACGATGCGCTGTTTGTGAACACGTCACGCGCAGGTCTTATCGAGCCTGATGCGATGCTGAACGCGCTCAACGCGGGAAGACCTGAAAAAGCGGCGCTTGATGTTTTTGATGTTGAGCCAATCACGTGGCTGGATGATCCGCTGATCACCCATCCCAACGTCACCTGCACACCGCATATTGGCTTTGTCACTGAAGACGAGTTCGAGCTGCAATTCTCGGACATTTTCGATCAGGTCGCAGCCTATAAAAACAGCGCGCCGATCCACATGATCAACCCGTCTGTTTGGGATCAAACAGCTTCGCAATAACCGGCGCACCCAAAATCACAAAGAAGATGCGGAACAGGTGGTGCGCCACCACAAACCCCATGTCCGCGCCAACAATGAGCGCGAGCACGACCAATTCAGCCTGCCCACCCGGAGCCAATGACAAGATCGTCTCCATCGGTGGCGCGAGATCGAGCGCGAAGACGCCCAAGACGACCACGCTTGTGAGCACCAACAGAACGACACAAAAGCCCAAGCCTGCCACGACATCGTGGCGTAACTCTTTGCTGGTGATCCCGACGTATTTTGCGCCAATTCCAATAGCGATGAAATATTGCGCGGCCCAGATCGCCTCGGCTGGGGGGCGCGTGTGCAGAATACCTGCCAAGCTGGCGATTGCTGTCAAAATAAGCGGGCCTAAAATCGACGACCCGAACATCCCTATCCTTTTGGCAATACGCCAACCCGCAAGGCCGCAAATAGTCAGGATCGCAATTTGATCCAACTCGAACGTCGTCACCGACGCCCCGGGAGGTGTGTCTAAATTCGCGTCCCAAAATTGCGTCAAGATCAACGGCAGGATGACCACAATCACCAAAACGCGCGTTGCATGGATCAACGAGATCGCGCGCACATTGCCGCCCGCCTCTTCGCCAAAGGCAATCATGTCCTGCAAACCGCCCGGCATTGAAGCGTAATATGATGTCGCAAAATCATAGCCCGCGAAGCGTTGGAAATACCAAACCCCCATAACACCAATGCCGATCACCATAAACGGAATTAGGATCAGCGTGTCCCAAATACCCGGCAACGCGACGAAGAAAGCGGTCGTCACGCTTGCACCAACCGCCACCCCGAGGATCGTGCGCATGCCTTCACTGAGCGGTTTGATGACCGAGAGTTTCACCCCGAAAAGGGCCGCGAGCAAGCAGGCAAACATAGGGCCAAACAGCCAAGGCAGCGGAATATGCAGCCACAAGAACGCGAGCACGCCTGTGAGGCTGATAAGATGGGTGATGAGGTGACTAGGGCGCAATGTGTAGCGCCTTCAGGCGGTGATCAAGCGATGCTTCCATGTGTTGGCGCATCTTGTCAGCAGCATCGTCAGGGTTTGCGGCTTTGAGGGCTTCGATAATGTCCGCATGCTGCGCCACGACCGTTGCGACGCGCGCGTCTGTTTCCAATGTTGTTTTACCAAGTAGAATAAGCGCATGGGACAACGCATGATAACTATGTGCAAGAAACTGGTTGCGCGCTGCTTGCATGATGCAGTGATGAAAGGCGCGGTTGAGAATAGCGACCTTTATCGGATCACCAGAGTTCTGCGCCATGTCTTCGTTTAGGCCCTCAAGCGTGCGAATTTCCGCGCCTGATGCATGCTTTGCAGCCATGGCCGCTGCTGTGGTTTCGAGCACGATGCGCATCTCGTAGAGCTCTACGATTTCTTGCTGACCAAGCGTGCGCACAACAGCGCCAACGCGCGGCATGTGAATGACGATGCCTTCTGCCTCTAGCCGCCTGATCGCTTCGCGCACAGGGGTTCGAGACACGCCAAATCGCGTGGCGAGTTCGGTCTCAAGCAAACGATCCGCAGGCTTGAGTTCGCCGGTCTCGATAGCTTGAAAAAGTTGATCATAAGCAGATTGCATGAGAGGCCTTGTCGTTTGATGTAGATATTGTATACGCATGGATACAATTTAGCAAGGAATGTAAAATGTCAGATACTGGATCGCCGATTTGGGACGTTATCATCGTGGGATCAGGCAACGCAGCCTTGAGCGCAGGCATTGCGGCCTGCGAAAAAGGGGCGTCGGTCTTGATGATCGAAAAAGCAGACCAACACATGTCCGGCGGCAATACCAAATACACCGCCGGCGCGATGCGCTTTGCCTATGAGACCAGCGACGCCCTGCTTCCTTTACTTGCACACCCCGAAGATCCACGCGTGCCGCGCGCTGACTTTGGCAGTTATACGCAAGAGAAATTCAAGTCCGATTTGCTTGGCTTTAACGACGGCAAACCGCTCACACCGGAACAGGATATTCTGGTATCGCAAAGCTATGAAACGATGCATTGGCTCGCAGGTCATGGCGTCACGTACGAGCCGATCTGGGCGCGGCAAAGCTTTGAGAAGGATGGTAAAATCATCTTTTGGGGCGGCCTGACTTTGGCGGCAGAGAATGAGGGCGTTGGCCTCTTTGACATGGAACTCGCCGCGTTTGAGCGCCTTGGTGGTCAGATCAGATACAACACTGAATTTGCAGATCTTGTGGTGCAGGATGGCACTGTTTGCGGCGTGACACTCGCCGATGGCTCTACTCTTTCGAGCGCTTCTGTCATCCTCGCGTGCGGTGGTTTTGAGAGCAATGAGCAAATGCGTATTGAGCTGATTGGCCCAGAATGGGAACATGCCAAAGTGCGCGGTACGCCGCATAATACAGGTGATGGCCTCAAGGCGGCATGGGCGATCGGCGCGCAGAAATACGGGCGCTATGATGGCTGCCACGCGACGCCGATGGACTACTTCATGAAGAACTACGGCAATCTCGATATACCCCATGGCGAACGCAAAAACTATCGCAAGATCAGCTACTTCCTAGGTGTCATGCTGAACGAAGAAGGACAGCGTTTTGTCGATGAGGGCATCGAATTTCGCAACTATACTTATGCACAATTCGGTCGTGCCGTCTTGCAGCAACCGGGACAACGCGCTTGGCAAATCTATGATGCGAAGGTTTTTGATATTCTTTACGGCGAATACCGCTTCCACGATGCTCATTTTGAAGAAGCCGATGATCTAGCGACGCTGCTGGGCAAGTGCGATGGACTAGACGCTGATGCCGCTCTCGCGACCCTCGCAGAATACAACGCATCCGTTGCCCAAGAAATCGTTTTTGACCCGACGATCAAAGATGGCAAATCCGCAAAATCAGGCGATCTTGCGAAATCCAATTGGGCCCAAACGCTCGACAAAGGACCCTTTCGCGCGTTCCCTGTGACGGGTGGTATCACGTTTACCTACGGTGGTTTGAAGGTGTCCGAAAAAGGGCAAGTTCTGAATGAAGACGGCGCAGCTATCGAAGGTTTATTTGCCTGCGGCGAAATCGTAGGTGGCGTGTTCTTGAACGGCTATCCGGGCGGGTCCGGTCTGACCTCTGGCGCGGTGTTTGGGCGGCTTGCAGGGGCAAGCGCTGCGAGTGAATAATCAAATCACGCGCTTCATGAACCAGCGCTGATGGCCCATCGGCGCTTGGTTCAATTCATTCGCCAATGCGCCGAACGTCACAAATCCTTGCGAGAGGTAGAAGTGATGTGCAGCCGCGTCGGATGTGTCGAGCCATGCGCTGTGGCAGCCTAATTCCTTCGCCCGGCTCAAGGCTGCATCGATCAGATCACGCCCGTAACCTTGACCGCGTGCGGGTGGCTCAACGAACAACACCTTGATCAAAAGCCAGCCGTAGGCTGTAGACGCAGTAAGTCCGCCAAGCGTTGCGCCACTCGCATCGCTCAGCGCTAACGAAAAGGCGGCGTTCTCGCTTTGCGTCGACTTATTGCGCAATTCACACAGCAGCTTGGCTTCGATTTCATCTGCAAAATCAGCCTCTTGCGTCAGGTTGATCTGTGCGCCTTGCTCCATCACTGCTTACGCCAACCAACGCGCGTAATCGCTTACCAGTAAATGTTTGGGCGCGACATCTTCGTCAATCTGGGCAAAACGACCGATTGGTTCACGAAAGATATTGTCTGTCTCGTCGTCATTCACCGTAGAGACTTCACCAATCAAAACATCACCGCCCTCGCCCCAGAACGCATGCCAATCACCGGGGCGCAGCGTGACACTTTCACCGGGGGCGAATTTGAGTTTCTCGCCGGGCGCATAGTTGCGCAAAATGCCATCGCACATGACCTGCCCGCCGCGATCTTGTGAAAAATTACCGGCCTCATCAGAACCGAACAACTCAACCACCAAAGTGGCACCACCACGGTTGATGATGTCTTCGGCTTTGAGCACATGAGTGTGCATCGGCGAGAGCTGGTCTTGCTTTGAAATCAACAACTTCTCTGCGTAGCACATGCCACCGCCTCGCTCGAGATCAGACTGCAAACCATTTCGCAAAGTGAACAGGAACAGACCCATTTCATCAAAGCGCCCTTCGCCGTAATCGGTGATATCCCAGCCGCAACGTGCATCAATCACGTGGCGCGCGTTGGCGATGTTGGCTTTGAACTGCTCGGGTGTCCAATAGGCAAAAGGCGGTAGCGCAAAGCCATAGCGGCGCATCATCTCATCGGCCTGCGCGATGATCTCGTTAATCTCAGAACGCTTCATGCGGACTCTCCCGTACGCAAACCTTCAGCGTTGAAAAAGTGCAAACGCGTTTCATCAAATCGTAGACCAATCGTTTGCCCTTCAATCTCATCCGCAGAACCGGCAGTGCGCACAGTCAGCAAACCTAAATCACCGCAATCGACATAGTGGAAATAATCCGCACCAAGATATTCGCTGACTTGCACAGTGCCTTCGCAATGGCCTTGCCCCGTCGCTACGACAGCGATGTGTTCAGGTCGAATACCAAGCTGCACGGCGTCTTTGGGACCTAGGTTCTTCAGCGCATCGGTTTCACACGCCATCAAGTTCATTTTCGGGCTGCCGATAAACTGCGCAACAAACACATTATCGGGGTGCTCATATAGCTCGCGCGGAGAGCCGACTTGCATGATCAAGCCATCTTTCAGCACCACAATGCGATCCGCCAAAGTCATCGCTTCGACCTGATCGTGGGTCACATAGACCATCGTGCTGGCAAGCGTCTTGTGCAAGCGCGCAATCTCAAAGCGCATGTCCACGCGCAAGGATGCATCGAGGTTCGAGAGCGGCTCGTCAAAGAGGAAACCCTTGGGTTTACGCACAATCGCGCGGCCAATCGCAACACGTTGACGCTGACCACCAGACAGGTCTTTGGGACGTCGATCGAGGTAGTCGTTCAGCTTCAACGTTTCCGCTGCCGCGTTCACCTTTTCTGCGATTTCAGTCTTTGGTGCACCTGCGGTTTTTAACGCAAACCCCATATTGTTACCAACAGAGAGATGCGGATAAAGCGCGTAAGATTGGAAAACCATCGACAGCTCGCGCTCTGACGGGACCTTGTGGGTGACATCGTCCCCATCAAGTATGATTTGTCCTCGGCTCGTCTCTTCCAGACCTGCGATCATGCGCAAGAGCGTGGACTTTCCGCATCCCGAAGGACCTACAAAAATGATCAGTTCACCGTATAGGATATCAAGATCAATCCCTTTGATGACCTGCACTTCGCCGAACCATTTTTCGACAGATTTCAGACTGATAGACCCCATCTGCGGTTCTCCCCTTCGCGGCTTAAGCCACGCCTTTTAGTTTTGTTTCATGCTGCCAAGACAGCCACACAGCGGCGGTCCAAGAGAATTGTGAACTCACGCAACCTTCGCCCGTGACCGGATTGAAGCATTCCCAAAAACCAGATTGCTCAATCGCGCGGCACAGGTCTGCGCGCACGCGCTCTGCCATCGCGTTTTCGCCCTGCTCGGATAGTCCAAGCGCCGTCATGTAATTCATCTGTGGCCAAAGTGGTCCGCACCAATAGCGCTGTGGTTCGAAATCGGCGGCATCAGGGTCCCAACTCGGCAACATATAATCGACGCGCGCCGCGATCCGCTCCATATTTTCCAGCGTTTTGGCACGTTGCTCAGGCGTGCCGCTGTCTGCGTAGAAACACAAAGCGCTGCAATTACTGAAACCACCAGAGAACTGGCCCGTGCGCACATCACGCGCAGTGAAGGCACCTAGGTCGTCGTTCCAAAGATAATCCGTTGCCGCTTCACCTTTGTCGATCCAGCCATCGATCTCATCTGTTGGTTTGCCCAAATCCACCGCCATAGCGCGCAGATCTTTGTCGGCACGCAAAAGCACAAAGTGAATGTTAGGATCCGCCATCAAGAACGGCCCTTCGTCGGTCAAACGGCGCTGATCCCAACCCACACTTTGACCAAACTGCACGATGGTGAGGAACTTGTCATATTGCTCTTGGCTGGGTCGGAATTTGGGATCGGAATGCTTGTTGTCCATCCGCGTGTAGGGCGCGAGATCCGGTGCAACCGTCATTCCGTCAAGACCGATGTTCCACTCAGGACAATTGTCGCGGCCCGTTTCCCAAGGATGCACAGTGGTCACTATGCCAGCAACGGTGCGCGCCTCGTGGAACCATTTGTGAGACGCATAAAGCGCATCATAGACTTCAGCGCGGCGCGCTTTGTCTTGGGCCGTTGCGTTATCAGTTAACGTTCTCACAACCGTCGCCAAAACAGGTGGCTGCGAAATTCCCGTCGAAGGGATCGGCCCTAAAGTATTGCCCCAGCGCGAAGGCCCCGGAAAATAGTCAGGATCATCGCTGCGGAAAATGATCGAAGGGATCATGCCATCGGGCCATTGCCCTTCGATCAGGGTTGTAATCTCGGACCATGCGCGCGTGAAATCATAGGTCGCAATGCCCAGCGCAACAAAGGCGCTGTCCCAATTCCATTGATAGGGATAGAGACCGCTGGTTGGAATTGTATACCCACCACGATCATTTTTCGTGAGGATATCAATCGCTTTCTGAGTGAGTGACATAGATTTACCCTTTCACACTGCCAGCGGTCAGACCCGCAACCAAGAAACGCTCAAACCACAAAAACAGCGCGAGCACAGGAACTGTTGCGATAACCGCGCCTGCCATGAGATGTTGGCGCGGAACCTCTGATGAATTCAACTCCGCGATACCGCGCGAGAGCGTATAGAGATCGACATTATCGAGGAACATAAACGCAAACAGAAATTCGTTCCACGCAATCATAAAGACGTAGAGCGCCACGGACGCCAATGCTGGCAGCGCAAGCGGCAATGTGATTTTGCGGATCACGTTCATCCGCGTAAGACCATCCATCAAACCCGCTTCTTCCAACTCTGCGGGAATGCCGCGAAAGTAACCTTGCAGCATGTAAAGCGCGACAGGAATGGTCGTAGCAGGATAGACAAGCAACAAACCCCAGAGCGTGTTGCGCATGCCGAGCTGGCTAAAGATTGCATAGAGCGGGATCACCAGAACGATCATGGGGACCATGTAGATCAGTAGGATCGAGCGAGAGAGAAATTTCTGCCCCGGAAAACGCAAGCGCGCAACGGCGTAGGCCCCAGGCACCGCGAAGAAGAGAGTGATCGCAACCGTCGCGAAAGAAACGAGCGCGGAGTTCATCAAGTACGTGCCAAAGTGATATTGCGTGAAAAGCTCGATATAGCTGCGGAAACATCCCTAAAAGGCCAAACATTGAACCAAACAGCGCTTCTGAAATGCGCTCGAACTGATGATAAACGCCCCGCACCCCGCCAAGCGAAAACAGCAGGCCATAGGTGCCGTAGATTGTGAATATGATCGCAGCAGATCCAAGCGTGAACATCATTAAAACGGCGGTGTTGGTCATAGCTGGTCCGACAAACGTAGATAAAGACGCCCAAAGCAAAACCACCTTCGGATTGGTGGCCGTGACCGTCAGCCCATGCGCAAAATCAGTCCACATCCCATGGCTTTGCACAGCCTTGATCTGTCCGCCTGTACCGGTAAATGCTGCGCGCCAGCCTTTGAAACCGAGCCATACCAAATAGGTGCCACCGAGCACGCCAAGAATAAGCAAAAGCGCCGGATAAGCAGAAAACAAGGTGCCAAGGCCAACGGCCGTCAGGAAGGACCAAAAGAATGCACCAGCAGCCAAACCTGCAGCGACGGTAAGTGCGGATTGACGTCCAGACCCCAAGGCGCGCGAAGCGACCGCGACCAAGTTAGGACCCGGTGAGATGGCCGCACTTGCAAGGGCGAGCCAAGCCGCCAACAAAAGTGGTGTGTAATCAAACATGCGTTGCTCCTGCACTATGCGGCGTTGATGCCAACTTCAGGAACGTGCGATCCTCGCGTAGCAGGAATTTTTCCTTTTGCGCAAATTCGTAGTTTTCGCGACCAAGTGGATCATCTGCCAATCGCGCGCGATAGGCTTCATAATCGGCCAGACTCGCAACATTGTAGATGCCATAGGCCAACGTGCTGGACCCTTCATGAGGGGAATAATACCCGATAAGGTCGGCACCACAGCGCGGTATCGCCTGCCCCCAATTGCGGGCATATTGCTCGAACTGGGGTTTTTTGGTCGGATCAATCTGATAGCGAATAATGCAGGTTAGCATTTCAATGTCCTTTCTGGGCATTTCATATGGACAGCAAAAAGCCATCCGGCGCATTTCACCGAATGGCTTTCTAAGGTTCAGGTCTGTGGTTTTGGTCTAGCTTTAGGCGGCAGCCGTCGCTTCAATTTCAAACAACAGGCCAGGAATTGCCAAGCGGGTCACGCCGAGCAGGGTCATGGGCGGAGCGTTTTGTACCGGACCAAATCGCATCCCCATCAGATCAAAGTTCTTCAACGCCTCATCAACGTCGGTCGCATAAACGCCAAGCTTGATGACATTGCTCAGATCCATCCCTGCCCCTTTCAGAACTGCTTCTAGGTTATCCAACGCCAGAGCAATCTGGGCACGCATGTCACCAGCGTGTTGCGGCGCGCCATTCTCATCGACAGCGATTTGACCCGCGACGATCAACTGGCGCGTTTGGCCCTCGATGATTTCAGCTTGATTGTAACCAAGCTTCAGAGACCAGTTCCATGGGTTTACAGCAGTACGTTTCATGTTCGTTTCCTTTGGTTGATGTGTTCTGAAACCTTTCTAAAATTAATTAGTGCCAAATTTTGTCACCATTTATGCTAGAGTGACAAAATGAACATTAGAAACCGACATGACACCATCGTACGCACGCTGCGGCGCAACGGAACAGCAACAGTAGACACGCTGGCCCAAGAGGTGGGTGCATCGCGGCGTACCGTGTTGCGCGATATTTCAGCCCTGCGCGATGAAGGCTTTGTTATCTATTCCGAAAGCGGTCCGGGCGGGGGACTGCAACTTGATCCGCAATCGATGCAAACCGCCACGCGCCTGTCTGTGGCTGAGGTGTTTGCCCTACTGATCAGTGTCGCTGCGATGCGCGCGGCGCAAAATCTGCCGTTTTCTGATCTCGCGGATGCAGGGCTTGCCAAGATCGAAAAGTCTTTGCCTTCCGAAAAGGTCCGCGATTTACGCCGCTTCTTGGAGTGTCTGCACATTGGTCAGCTTTCGCCAAAACAGGATCTGTCCGATCTGGGCAAGATTGACCCCGCCTTGCTTCCCGCGTTTGAGAGCGCCTTTTTGGATCAAACCCTGATCCGGTTCGCGTACCGTGACGCTAAGGGCGCAGTCACATATCGAGAGGTTGAGCCGCAAGCGATGCTGATTTTGCAACCTTTGTGGTATCTGGTGGCGTGGGATCCTGCGCGGGATGGGTTCCGCCATTTCAGGATGGATCGTATCAGCGCACCAGAGTGCCTTATTGGCACATCGTTTAGGCGCAGACATGTGCCTTTTGAGGATGATGTTTCCCCATATCAGGACGTCATGCGCTGAATGAACCCGTGCTCGCTATAGGACGTCAATATGCCTGAAACCTCATGCTACCAAGCTGCGCGAGACCTCGCGAAACCCATAGTATCGTGTTTCTGAAAAAAGTGAGTCAGCGATGGCGGCTTAAGAAAGCATCCTTTTCCACCTGAGATGGTGTTTCGCCTGCAAAGATTTCCACATACTGACATCCTGCCAGCGCGCGTCGAAGACGCGGTTCGGACACATGCATTGAATAGTAGCCCGTTTGGGTCAAAATAACTGTTAGCGCACGAAAGTGTGCCACATCTCCAGCCCTCCCAAACCGCTCGAACAATGCCGTAACCGCGCTTAACCTATCTTTGTCGGACTGATCGACGATGTCTTGTAAGCGCGTATCATTGCGCGCCCAGTTTCGGATCGCGAGATCGAGCGGCGCGTCAAACAGGTCATTGTCGATCCAGCAATCAATGAGATTAAAAAGAGCTGCGCAGAGACTTGGCGCAGGCATCGCACAGCGGTCCAGAATGATGCCTGTGTTGCGGGTCTGCCATATGTCGATGATGCCATCATGGAGCTCTGACAGATCTTTGAAATGCCAGTAAAAACCTGTCCGCGTCAGATTCAGCTTTTTGGCAAGCGGCATGATTTTGACCGCGTCTATCCCTTCGGTGACGAAAAGATCATAGGCCGCGCTGAGCCAAATCTCTCGGCTTGCGCGTGTTCTGATGGGTGGGACTTCGTTCATACGACTGTACTAAAGAACTTGACAGATGTGTCAATTGACGGAAATGTCGACTTGACACCTATGTCAGGAAAGCACGCTCAAGAAAGAAATAAAATGTCCAGCGACCCACTCTTGCAACCGTTTCAGCTCAAACACCTCACACTGCGAAACCGCATTATGACGACCAGCCACGAACCAGCCTATCCGCAAGATGGCATGCCAAAAGAACGCTACGCCGCATATCATGCAGAGCGCGCGAAAGCGGGCGTGGCCCTTGCTATGACGGCAGGATCGGCAGCGGTCAGCCGTGACAGTCCGCCTGTGTTTAACAACATCCTTGCCTACAAGGACGAGGTCGTGCCGTGGATCCAGAACCTGACAGATGCGGTGCACGAACATGACTGTGCAGTGATGATCCAGCTCACCCACTTGGGGCGGCGCACAAATTGGAACAAAGGGGATTGGTTGCCGTCGCTGTCATCCTCCAAGCACCGCGAGCCTGCGCATCACGCTTATCCCAAATTGATAGAAGATTGGGACATTGAGCGCATCATTAGCGACTTCGCTGACGCCGCTGAACGTATGAAGGCAGGCGGCATGGATGGGATTGAATTACAGGTCTACGGCCACCTGCTCGATCAATTCTGGTCGCCTTTGACCAACGATCTGGTTGGACCTTACGGCGCTGATACGCTGGAAAACCGCATGCGATTCCCGCTGGACGTAGTCGACGCAATCCGCAAACGCGTTGGTGCAGAGTTCATCGTTGGCCTTCGCTACACGGCGGACGAAGCACAGAAAGGCGGTATCACCCATGACGAAGGTTTGGAAATTTCCAAACGTATCGCGGCCACAGGTCAGGTCGACTTTCTCAACGTGATCAAGGGACGCATACATACAGATCCAGCCATGACCGATATGATCCCGATCCAAGGGATGAAGTCCGCGCCACACCTCGATTTCGCAGGTGAGGTCCGCAAGGCCACAGGTATGCCGACCTTTCATGCGGCGCGCATTCCTGATGTGGCCACAGCCCGACATGCGGTACAGGCAGGTCTGCTCGATATGGTCGGAATGACACGCGCGCATATGGCCGACCCGCATGTCGTGCGCAAAATCATTGAAGGTCGCGAAGACGACATTCGTCCCTGCGTAGGCGCAACCTACTGCCTTGATCGCATTTACCAAGCGGGCGAAGCTCTATGCATCCATAACGCAGCAACGGGTCGTGAATTATCTATGCCGCATGATATTCCTGCCGCTGCGGTCAGGAAGAAAATTGTGATCATCGGCGCAGGCCCAGCAGGGCTAGAAGCCGCTCGCGTCGCGTCCGAGCGTGGTCATGACGTCACCGTGTTTGAGGCCGCAGCAGAGGCTGGCGGACAAGTACGCTTGACCGCGCAATCCCCCCGCCGCCGAGAAATGATCGGGATTATTGACTGGCGTATGGCGCAATGCGCAGCACGCGATGTCACGTTCCATTTCAACACGTGGGCCGAACCGGAGGATGTGACCACCCTCAACCCTGATGTCGTGATCGTCGCAACAGGCGGCATGCCAAACTTGGAACTGTTCGAACAAAAGGGCACGCAGGCCCATGTCGTCTCAGCCTGGGATATTATCTCAGGGGACGTAAAGCCCGCAGGCAAAGTTCTGATCTATGATGAAAGTGGGGATCATCCTGCGCTACAAGCTGCCGAAGTTGCCGCCAACGCGGGTGCTTGCGTCGAAATCATGACGCCTGATCGCACCTTCTCGCCGGATGTTATGGCAATGAATTTAGTGCCCTACATGCGCTCTTTGCAGGATAAGGATGTGACTTTTACGGTCACCCGTCGCCTGATAGGGGTCATGCAAACCGGCAACACACTGACCGCGACGATCGGCACGGATTATAGTGATCATACCTACGAGACCGAGGTCGATCAGGTTGTTGTAAACTACGGCACTTTACCGCTGGATGAGCTCTATTTCGACCTCAAACCCGCCTCGGTTAACTTGGGAGAGGTGGATTATGAAGCGCTTATTGCTGGCACACCTCAAAGCATCGAGCCCAATACAAATGGCACCTTCCAGCTCTTTCGCATTGGCGATGCCGTCTCCGCGCGCAACACACACGCTGCAATCTATGACGCCCTGCGTCTGCTAATGGACATCTGATATGCGCAGCAGTAAAACCATTCACGTCGTGTCCTGCCATGCGGAAGGCGAAGTCGGCGATGTGATCGTCGGTGGCGTGTCTCCTCCGCCGGGAGAAACCTTATGGGAGCAACGCACTTGGATCGCCAAGGATGAAACCTTGCGCAATTTCATGCTTAATGAGCCACGCGGCGGCGTGTTTCGCCATGTAAATTTGCTCGTGCCACCTGTGCATCCAAAGGCCCAAATGGGGTGGATCATAATGGAGCCCGAAGACACGCCGCCGATGTCTGGCTCAAACTCGATCTGCGTTGCGACCGTGCTTTTGGACAGCGGTATCATCGCGATGACAGAACCCGTCACCGAAATGACCTTGGAGGCCCCCGGCGGGTTGGTCCGCGTACGCGCTGAATGCCGCAACGGCAAAGCCGAGCGGATCACCGTGCGCAACTTGCCTTGCTTTGCGGGCGAACTGGACGTGCCGTTGGATGTGAAAGGGATCGGCAAGATCACGGTCGACACAGCCTTTGGCGGCGATAGTTTTGTCGTCGTTGATGCGGCGGCGCTCGGGTTTGAATTGATCGCGCGCGAGGCCAAAGAGCTCGCTGATTTGGGCGTCGAGATTACAAACGCTGCCAATGCACAACTGACATTTCACCACCCTGACAATCCAGACTGGCAGCACTTCTCGTTTTGCCTTTTTGCAGGACCGATCACACGCGATGGCAGCCACCTTACCACTTCTGCCGCGGTGGCTATACAGCCGGGCAAAATTGATCGATCTCCAACGGGAACAGCCGCCTGCGCGCGCATGGCGCTTCTTCATGCACGCGGTGACATGCACGTCGGTGAAACCTTCACAGCCCGCTCGATCATCAACTCAGAATTCCATGGCCGGATCACTGAAACGGCCACCGTAGGTGACACACCCGCGATCATCCCCGAAATCACAGGCCGCGCTTGGATCACTGGCACACATCAACACATGCTGGACCCCGATGACCCATGGCCCGAAGGATACCGTCTGAGCGATACATGGCCCGATCTGAAAGAACCCTTTTAGCTGCGCACTTGGCACCTGCGCTCTAACGCAATTTGATTTGTGAACGGGCATCTAGAGTCAGCGGTTTCACTGGTTTCATTAAAGTTCAGCGACGAGCGCAAAATGAACAACGCGACCGAGGAGCGTGTTTCTTTCATAACCCTGCGCAATGTTATCTGTGTACTTCTTGGCATTTTGGTACGAGTGGTACGAGACTTTAATTCTAGGAAGAATCGCCCCCATGTCTCCGGCTCAAACCCCTAAGAACCTTCAACGTGGATGGATCATCCCGATCGGTGGAGGTGACAGAAAAGTCCGCTCTTCTCCAATCTTGCAACGCTTGGTCGAATTGAGCGGTGGTGCCGACGCGCGAATGGTGATTATTCCGACCGCTTCCCAGTTGGAAACGGCCGGGCAACGGACGGCTGATGTGTTTAAGGAACTCGGCGTTACCAACATCGAGATATTAGACATCGAAACACGGGCTGATTGCGAAAACCCGGAGATCCTCGAAAAACTGGACGCGGCGACAGGTGTCTTTATGACAGGCGGCAATCAGCTTCGGTTGGCGACCACCATCGGCGGCACATCTGCGGCAAAGTCATTGCGCGCCGGCAACGCGCGCGGCGTTCACATCGCTGGAACCTCTGCGGGTGCTGCATTTGTGTGCGAACATATGATTGCCATCGGTAAATCTGGTGGAACACCAAAGCGCGGCATGGCATCCTTGGCACCCGGTTTGGGTCTGACCAATCGCGTGATCGTCGATCAGCACTTTCGCGAGCGCGACAGGCTTGGCAGGCTGATGACAGCACTTGCGTACAACCCCTTCGCGACCGGTATTGGCGTTGATGAGGACACGGCGGCGTTCATTGGACCCGATGATGTCATCGAAGTTTTCGGAAGTGGTGGTTTAACGATCGTTGATCCATCAGAAATCGAGTTTTCATCAATGGCGGACACAAATATGGGCGCACCTGTTGGACTTATCGGGGTAAAGCTGCATATCCTCCTCGCAGGAGATCGCTACGATCTCAACACACGCAAGGCGTTTCCAATCGGAAGCGAGTGAGCTGCGACGATCCAAATAACAAAATAAAGGGGAACCTGCATGAAGATTCTTGAAACGTCTGTCTTTCGAGGTCCAAACATATATGCAAAGTTCCCAGTTATCCGGCATGTCGTCGATATCGGCATCTTAGAAGAATGGCCGTCCGCAAAGATCGGCGAAGACTTTATCGAGAAATTGCTTGATGCCCTGCCCGGCCTTCAAGAGCATGGCTGCTCTTACCGCGAACCTGGCGGGTTTGTGCGTCGTCTGCGCGAAGATGAAGGCACGTGGATGGCCCATATTTGGGAACACATGTCGATAGAACTGCAGAATGTTGCAGGCTCTGACGTGTCCTTCGGGCGCACGCGTGACGCCGGCGAAACTGGCCTCTACAATATGGTGTTTCAATACGAGCAAGAAGAGGTTGGCCTACACGCCAGCCAGCTTGCGCTTGATTTCATTCATAATCTGCTACCGGACCACTTGGTCGAAAACGGCGAGCGCGTTGAAGGTTTTGACTATACCGCTGAGTCAGAGGCGTTTATCCGGACCGCTCAACGCAAAGCACTTGGCCCCTCTACCGCGTCGTTGGTGAATGCAGGTATCGCACGCGATATCCCGTGGATGCGCCTCAACGAATACAGCTTGATCCAGCTTGGATACGGTAAATATCAAAAACGCATTCAGGCAACGATCACATCCGAGACTGATTATATCGCAACAGACTTGGCCTCTGATAAAAAAGCGACCAATCGGATTTTGGGCGACCTTGGTTTGCCAGTCCCACGCCAGATTTCAGCAACCAGCGCAGAAGACGCGGTCAAAGCGGCCAAACGCATTGGGTTTCCCGTCGTCGTAAAGCCACTGGATGGCAATCACGGCAATGGAATTTCTATCAACCTAATGACAGCCGAGGCCGTCACAGAAGCATTCGATTTCGCACTTGCAAACAACAAGCGCGGGCGCACGATCATTGTCGAGACCTTCATTGAGGGCTTGGACCACCGCATGTTGGTGATTGATGGCAAACTGGAAGCCGTCTCAAAGCGCGTGCCGGGGCACATAGTCGGCGATGGGACACACACCGCTGCCGAGTTGATTGAAATTGTGAACTCCGATCCGCGACGTGGTGTCGGCCACGAGAAAGTCCTGACGCGCTTGGAATTGGACAAGACAGCGATAGAGCACTTGGCAGAGGTTGGTTACGACGAAAATACCGTTCTCGCTGAAGGCGAAGTTGTGTTTTTGCGCTCGACCGCAAACCTCTCTACAGGTGGCACGGCTGTGGATGTGACCGACATTGTGCACCCCGATAACCGCAATATGGCAGAACGCGCGATCAAAGCCATTGGCCTTGATATTGGCGGCGTCGATTTTCTCACAGCGGATATTTCGCAATCCTACAAGGACATTCCCGCAGGCATTTGCGAAGTGAACGCCGCCCCCGGCTTTCGAATGCATGTCGCACCGAGCGAGGGCAAGCCGCGCGATGTCTCGGGTGCCGTGATGGACATGTTGTTTCCTGCTGGCACGCCCAGCCGCGTACCGATTGCATCGATCACGGGAACAAATGGCAAAACCACCGTCTCACGGATGGTTGCGCATATACACAAACTCAGCGGCAATACCGTCGGATTGGCCACCACTGACGGTGTCTATATTGACGGTAATCTTACGGTCAAAGGCGATTTGACTGGCCCACGCGCGGCGCAGATGATCCTTCGTGATCCAACAGTTGACGCTGCAATCTTGGAAACCGCGCGCGGCGGTTTATTGCGCAGCGGCATGGGTTATGAGCGTTGCGATGTGGGTGCCGTCATCAACGTGGACGCGGATCATTTGGGCCTGAAGGGCATCGAAACCGTCGAAGACCTCGCGCGTGTTAAGCGCATCGTTGTCGAGGTGGCGACAGACACAGCCGTGCTCAACGCGGATGATGAGCTGTGCTTGAAAATGGCAGGCCATACCCAAGCTGATAACATTTGCTACGTAACGATGAACGCCCATCATCCTTTGGTGCGTGAACATGTCCGTCTTGGTGGGCGCGCAATTGTGCTTGAGCAAGGCATGAATGGCCACATGATCACAATCTACGAGAAGTCGTCGAATATTCAGCTGATGTGGACACATCTTATCCCTGCGACCCTTGACGGCAAGGCCATGCACAACGTCCAAAATGCGATGTTCGCAGCTGCTATTTGTTTCTCAATGGGTAAGTCACTTGAAGACATCAGGCAAGGCTTGCGCACATTCGCGACCTCCTATTTCCAAGCGCCAGGTCGCTTGAATGTCTTTGATGAGCATCCTTTCAAAGTGATCCTTGATTACGCGCACAACCCCGCTGCGATCGAGGCGATGACAAAACTTTGCACTCAATTAGAGCCAAAGGGTCGCAAGATCATTTGTTTCTCGATGCCCGGTGACAGGCGCGATGAAGACATTGTTGCAGCGGCCACAATCGTTGCAGGAAAGTTTGATCACTATATCTGCAAAGCAGATGACGGGCGACGCGGGCGCGGCGATTCAGAAGTGCCTGATCTGCTGCGAAAAACGCTGTTGGAGAACGGCGTCACTGACGCGCAAATCAACGTTATTCCTGATGAAGCGACTGCGGTTGACACCGCCTTGGGCTTGGCCGCCGCTGATGATCTTTTGATGGTGTTCGGTGACAATATTTCGCGGACTTGGAAACAAATTATCTACCTCAATCGCCCCGAAGGCGTTGTAGAGGAAGGCGCTGCAGAAACGACAGAGCTTGTATCTGTCCCTCAAACATTGGGCGCGCCCGACAGCACGCTAGATCCGCTCGCTGACGCGACCCCTGTTGAGGATGCACCAGATATCCCCGAGAATATGTTGCTGGGCGGCATGCGCATGATCCGTGACGCGCGCGGCGTTCGCCTTGAGGACACAGGAGACGAAGACGGTGACTGAACTACAAAACCTGCGCCGTCTGACCGGTTCAAACTTTCTAATGCCTGATGTAGGTGCCGCTGCTGAAGCAACGATTATTGATACGAACAAGGCATTCACGATATCGCTTTGGCGCACTTGCGCGCGCTCACTCTTGGATGGTGTTGGCTGGACAAACAGCAAGATCGCAATGCGCGCATTTGACGGGGGCGCGACATTGCAAGTCAGTGCACCAACCGACGCCCTTTTTGCTGCAACGCATCTGATCGAACTGTCTTGGGACGCAGTCAGCGCTCAATTGGCAGACGAAACCTACGATATTGACGCCGCCATAGAAGCTTTGCGCGCGCAAATAGCATCAGAGCTGGCACCAAAAGAAGTGGCCCTTGCGCAAGCCGCACAAAAACATGGCGTGACCTACCTTGGGCATGACGACAAGATATCGCTTGGTTTAGGCGTTGGTGCAGCGGTTTATGAGACTGCCGACCTGCCAACGCCAGACGCCGTCGATTGGGACAGACTGCATGACGTTCCTGTGGCTATGGTGACGGGGACAAATGGCAAATCAACAACCGTCAGATTGGCGGCTGCAATTGGTGCGGCAGCTGGCAAATGTGTTGGCCTATCATCAAGTGATTGGGTCCGTGTAGGTGGCGATATCTTGGACGAAGGCGATTACTCCGGTCCCGCAGGTGCGCGTCTTGCGGTGCGCGATCCGCGCGTTGAACTTGCGATCATTGAAACCGCGCGTGGTGGTCTGATGCGTCGCGGCCTGCCTGTTCCCAAAGCAGATGTTTGCGTGCTGACCAATATCGCGGCCGATCACCTCGGCACCTATGGCATAATGGATGTTGCCGCTCTGGCCGATGCCAAGTTCCAATTATCCCAAGCAGTGCGCCCCAGAGGGCGATTAGTTTTGAATGCTGATGATCCTGAACTGGTCGCCAGAAGCACTCAGTTTGGTGGTGACATAACATGGTTCGGTTTGAAATTCGGCCAAGCCGCGCGCGACGTTTGGATCGCGACAGGCAGCCGCGTCGCGTTTGTGTGTGACGGCCAATTGATGCTCGCGCGCGATGGCAAAGCTATGCCAGTTCTGTCGATTGACGACTTTAAGCCAGCCTTGGGCGGCGCGGCTGAATTTAACGTGTACAACGCACTCGCCGCGATTTCGCTGGCTGATGCACTGGATATCCCCCGCTCCGCGATGGCCGTTGGGCTTGCAGGGTTCACCGATTCACCGGACGAAAATCCGGGGCGTGGGAACTATATCGAAGTGGGCGGCCTCACACTTTTGATCGACTTTGCGCATAACCCTCACGGCGTTGCAGCCCTAGCGCCTGCGATCAAATCATTTCCCTCAAAGCGACGCTTGGTGATTGCGGGGCAAGCCGGGGATCGCAGCAACAAAGATACCTGCGACATGATCCAAGCTATGTGGACCATTGAGCCGGACGTAGTTGTCGTTGCAGAACTTCCGCATTTGTTGCGCGGGCGCGAGCCGGGTGACCTTACCAAAGTGATGTCGGATGAATTGCTGCGCCTCGGCGCAAGCGAAGATGGGATCATCAAGACTGGCACCGAATTTGAAGCTGTCCTTGAGGCGCTGGAATGGGCGCAACCGGGCGACTTCCTAGCACTTTTGATCCATGAAGATCGTGTGAGAACAATGGCGTTTCTAGACACATTGCGACAATGTGGATGGCAGGCAGGCGATGCATTGCCACCACAAAATGCGACTTAAATCTCAGGTTCAAACACTCTAACAACGGGCTGCATTGTGCTGGAAACAGCGGCCCGTTTCATCCCGTCGCTGTTATACGGCATTGCGATGTTGCCTTGTGCATCAATCGCAATGAGCCCACCGTCACCCTCAAATTTTGCAACTTCATCAAGTACTTGAAGAGCAGCTTGATCAAGCGGTGCGCTGGCATACCGCATACGGGCGGACACATCATATGCTGTCGCCGTACGCATAAAGGCCTCGCCCAAACCGGTGCAGGACACAGCAACTGTGTCATCCGCCCATGTTCCAGACCCGATAATGGGCGTGTCACCCACGCGGCCAACAAGCTTTCCAAATGTGCCGCCTGTAGACGTTCCTGCGGCCAATTCTCCGTGAACATCCAAGGCAACCGCCCCGACTGTACCGTGATTGGCTGTGTCGCCAGAACCATGGGTTTCATGCTCTGTATAATATGCCAGTGGGTCCTGAATTTCGTCCAAGCCGGCATCTTTGGCCGCAAGCTGTGCACCAGCACCTGCCAGCATGACATGACGTCCATCTTCTAAAACGCTCAGCGCTGCTTTAATCGGGCTTTTGATGCCCTCAATCGCAGCCACTGCGCCTGCACGCCTTTTCGGTCCACACATCAGCGAAGCATCAAGTTCAAACGCCCCAGTCGAATTCGGAGCAGATCCTTTTCCAGCCACATACAATCCCGACGCCTCAAGTGCTTCGATTGCCCAAACCACGACGTCTAACGCGGGTTGACCTTGTATCAGCATTTCTTGGCCAGCAGAGATCAATTCTGAGAGATGTTCTTTTTGCTTCGTATAATCAGTCCCGGGCCGCGCCCCTGCCCCGCCGTGAAGTACCAATGCGTAAGTCATATTCGTTCCGATTTAAATTATAGCTATCCCCATACTCTTCTCAATTTCAGGGCATGGCTAGATGCATTGCAGCAATTACGAAACGTAAGCGAAAGGAAAATCGGAAACAGATGGCGCGAGCCTCCGAAAGAGAAACCAGCCCCATGCAGAGGTCTAAATCACGCGACGATGCGAACTTTTCAAAGCGGATTTCGCGGAACTGGTGGCGCTACACGGTGACAAGCGATGCAAGAGATCGTAGCCAAGAGGTAGCTGCACCCTACGCGTATAAGAAAATGGAAACGGCTGGCGATTAAGGGCGCGAAATCACCGAAGAGTTCCAAGCAAAACACATCATCGATGAATGCATAGAATGCTAAGTTCTGAGCGCGCTCAGAACCGCTCTTGATAAGCGCATGCCAGACACAGCATACTTCACCCGAGCGGACATACGAAAAGTGGCATAAAAACCAACCTGACGCATCTTTACCAAGCCACCAACCTGTCCTCAAAAGCAGGGCCACTCCACCAATCCTTCGCCTGTTTGACGTCAGTCGAGAAAAGCTAACGTATACTGAACTTCGGGCTAAAATGATCGAAAAAGCCCATGAGTATGATCCGTCTGTCATCTTGCTTGAAGATGCCGGGGTCGGCACAAGTCTGATTGACGTTCTTCGGCATGAAGGCCTCAATGCGGTTGAAGTCCAGCCTACACAATCAAAAGAAATACGAGCCCACATTCAGACGCCAAAATTCCAAAGCAGTCGCGTGTTGTTCCCCAGATCAGCGCCCTGGTTATCTGAACTAGAAGCTGAAATCCTCGCGTTCCCCTCAAGACGCAATGACGATCAGGTCCACTCAATCACTCAGGCGTTAGCTCATGAATATTTGACGATCGGAAGTGGGGTTGAATGTCTTTAAGTTCGCAGTGGAGCGGTGCTCCATTCGAATTTCGTGTAAAGTGACAATCTGCTGCGCAGCGTTCGCGATGTGGCAATTCATATGTCGTGTAACATTCGTTGAGCTTAGATGGCCGTGATGCGGGACCTAGCGCTAGTTCGATGCACACAAGTCAATGGCAGCTTTTCGACCCATTCAAGGCAGAAGGCTGTGCAAATGCCTCCTCTAGTTCGACGATCGGGGTTGTGCGATTGGCAAGCAGGTATTGCGGTCTATACGATGCAGGTCGCGCGCAAGAGTCGGCTTGCGGCGATGCCATCACGCCATCTGCTGTCCAAAAAGTGCTAAGCGAGCTGAAGATGTGGTTTATCCCCAATTGCGATTTTTGTTAGTGAACTGAAGTGGTCCGGCAAAACTGGACAGCGTGCTAAGATGTATCCAACCTTGAAGAC
>NZ_MLCB01000132.1 GCF_001890925.1 Planktotalea frisia | reverse complement strand
CGGATCATGCGGTTAGCTGAATCGTTCTACGGTCAGACGTCAACCCGTCAAAAGTCGGGTGCTCGAGGACTCTGTGTATAATTAAACTTGGTGCAGCTATAGGGAAAACAGGGTTCTTCAGTTTGCAGTTAACCAAAACCCCTTATTTTACTTGCTATTATGAAATTATGTGTTGTTTCAGCATCAGTTTTATCCACAGGCTAAAAGATGAAAAAAGGCGGACTTGTGAAGGGTGCGAAACAGTCCAGTTATCTCGTTCAGATTGTTCACTTATTTGTCTGAAAATAGAAAGCACTGCTACGAATCGCTCATATGGAAATGCGATTCCTCTCTTCGATTTGTCTCATTTTGCAGAGCTTAAGGATAGCGTGATACCCTCAGAACGTAAAACACCGGCAAAGAGATGCCGGTGTCCAAATCAATTCAGGCGAAAAATGGCTCAGCGCGTTACGGAGCCGCCTCTTCCACAATCACCAGATCACGCTCAGATGCACCCCGCGCGAAATCGAGCGCTTTTTGATAGGCATCCGAATGATAGCAATCATGCGCAGCTTGCAACGATGGAAAACGTGCAACGACATTGCGCGCACGATCACGTCCCTCGAGTTGTTCATGCTTACCTGCCCGCGCCAGAAACACACCGCCATGGTCCGCTATCGCCCCAGTTGCACGACTTGCGTACTCTTTATAGGCGTCCTCGTCAGTGACATGAACATTCGCAATCCATAATGCAGTTGGCATCGGTTAACCCTCCAGTACTTTTTTCGCAGCGGCAATTGCAGCATCAGCGTCGGAAACATCCTTGCCGCCACCCTGAGCCATATCAGGACGCCCGCCACCGCCCTTACCGCCTAGCTCGACAACAGCGGCCTTTACCAGATCCACGGCAGAGACCTTGTCTTTGCAGTCATCCGTAACACCCGCGGCAACCGCCGCTTTACCGCCAGCATCCGCGATCAACAGCACAGCACCAGAGCCGATGCGCGCTTTATGCTCGTCAATCAAAGTCGGTAAATCTTTGCCCGAAACGCCGCTGAGCACCTGAGCAATAAAGCTCATACCATTCACTGTCTCTGCTTCAGCACCACCCTGACCGCTGCCACCAGACATCGCGAGTTCACGGCGCAGCTGCGCAACTTCGTTGCTGAGCGCCTTTCGCTCTTCGAGCAGCGCTTTAACACGCGCGGGCGCGTCCGCAGCAGGCGCCTTTAGATCGATCGCAATCTCGGCAAGGCGCATATCCTGTGCACGCAGATAATCGAGCGCAGGCTGACCTGTCAGCGCTTCGATGCGACGCACACCAGCGCTGGATGCGCTATCGCCGAGCAAAACAAACGCGCCAATATCACCGGTTTGGCGTACATGCGTCCCACCACACAACTCTAATGAGTACGTGTCGCCCTGCGCGCCTTTGCCAGAACCTGCTTGGGTGCCCATGGACACAACGCGCACTTCGTCGCCGTATTTCTCACCGAACAAAGCTTGCGCACCTAGCGCGCGTGCATCATCTGGCGTCATGATACGCGTCTCAACAGGCGCGTTCTGACGGATATAAGTATTAACGTCTTTCTCGACGCGCGCGATTTCTTCCAAGCTCAACGCATTGCTGTGCGAGAAATCAAATCGCAAACGATCTTGCGCATTCAAAGATCCACGCTGCGCTACGTGATCACCAAGCGCTTCGCGCAAAGCTTCGTGCAACAGGTGCGTTGCAGAATGGTTCGCGCGAATAGATGTGCGGCGCGTGTGATCAACGTTCAAAACAGCGGCGCTGCCTTTGGAAATTTCACCCTCTTGCACCGTGGCAATATGAATAAAGATGCCTTGGCTCTTCTTCGTGTCTGTAACTTTCGCAATGCCCGTTTCGGTTTTAATCACACCTTGATCACCGACTTGGCCGCCACTTTCCGCGTAAAACGGAGTTTGGTTCAGAATGATCTGTACCTCTTCACCTGCTTTTGCGATGTCCGATTGCTTGCCATCTTGAACAAGTGTCGCGACCTGACCTTCTGCCGTTTCCGTGTCATAGCCAAGGAAATCCGTGGCACCATATGCGTCAACAATATCAAACCAAATGGCGCTATCCGCTGCCTCACCTGTCCCAGACCAAGCTGCGCGCGCCTTTGCCTTTTGCGCATCCATTGCTTTGTTGAAGCCATCGACATCCGCTTCACGCCCTTTTTCGCGCAACGCGTCTTGGGTCAAATCCAATGGAAAACCGAAAGTGTCATACAGCTTGAACGCAGCATCACCAGAAAACACTTGTCCTTCTGGTAAACCAATCAGCTCATCATCAAGCAACTTCAAACCACGATCCAAAGTCTTCTTGAAACGTGTTTCCTCTTGGCGAAGGGTCTCTTCGATCAAGGCTTGCGCTTGTCCAAGTTCAGGAAATGCGGCCCCCATCTGCCGTACAAGCGCTGGAACAAGACGATGCATAAGCGGATCTTTTGCACCCAACAAATGCGCGTGACGCATCGCGCGGCGCATAATCCGACGCAAAACATAGCCGCGCCCATCGTTCGCAGGCATAACACCATCAGCAATCAGAAAAGAGGTTGAACGCAGATGGTCTGCAATCACACGGTGATGCGTGTTGGTCGGGCCGTCAGGATTGACACTTGTGGCATCTGCGCTCGCTTCGATGAGCGCGCGCATAAGATCTGTGTCATAGTTATCGTGTTTGCCTTGCAACAGCGCACCGATCCGCTCGAGCCCCATGCCCGTATCAATGCTCTGCATGGCAAGAGGTTTAAGAGTACCATCCTCGAACTGCTCGTTTTGCATGAAAACGATGTTCCAAATCTCAATAAAACGATCGCCGTCTTCCTCGGGACTACCAGGAGGGCCACCCCAAATGTGGTCCCCATGATCAAAGAATATTTCAGTACAAGGCCCGCAGGGTCCTGTTGGCCCCATCCGCCAAAAATTGTCATCCGTGGCGATACGAATGATGCGATCATCACTGAGACCCGCAACTTTCTTCCAGATTTCAGCAGCCTCATCATCCGTATGATAGATCGTGACGAGCAGCTTTTCTTTGGGAATCTTGAACTCAACGGTAAGAAGTTCCCAAGCATAGGCAATTGCCTCAGCCTTGAAATAGTTGCCAAAACTGAAGTTACCAAGCATCTCGAAAAACGTGTGATGACGCGCAGTATATCCGACGTTGTCTAGATCGTTGTGCTTACCACCTGCGCGCACGCATTTCTGAGAGGTGGTTGCTCGCGTATAATCTCGTGTTTCCAAACCGGTGAACAGGTTCTTGAATTGAACCATCCCCGAATTAGCGAACATCAAAGTGGGATCGTTGCGCGGAACAAGCGGGCTAGACGGCACAATCGCGTGCCCTTGCTTTTCAAAGTAATTCAGAAACGTGGATCGAATATCGTTGAGACTTGCCATGTGACATATGCCTTTTGGGCCGGATTTGCGTTGCCTTTGAGATACCCGCCCATCAAGTCACTGTCCACAGGGCACGCTTACTTGAAGACGTTTCATGCCCGAAACAAACAAAGCGCCCCCGAAGGAAGCGCTTTGTTCAAGTTCTAATGTACCTATTTGGCTCTATGCCTCTAAGATATCATCGTCATCTTTTTTCTCTTCTTTCGGCATTTCAAAATCAAGACCATGAGATGCGCGGATCTTATCTTCGATCTCAAAAGAAATACGTGTGTTTTCTTTCAAGAAGGTTTTCGCATTTTCGCGCCCCTGCCCGATCCGTTCATCACCATAGCTGAACCAAGATCCTGACTTATCAACGATGCCAGCTTTCACCCCGAGATCGAGCAGCTCGCCCATCTTGGAAATCCCTTCGCCATACATGATGTCGAATTCCACCTGTTTGAACGGCGGAGCCACTTTGTTCTTTACAACTTTCACACGCGTTGCGTTTCCGACGACTTCATCGCGGTCCTTCAATGCGCCGATACGGCGAATATCGAGACGGACAGAAGAGTAAAATTTCAAAGCGTTGCCACCAGTCGTGGTTTCCGGCGAACCAAACATAACGCCAATCTTCATCCTGATCTGGTTGATAAAGATAACCATACAATTAGAACGACTGATCGACCCGGTTAACTTACGCATCGCTTGGCTCATAAGACGCGCGTGCACACCAACGCTGCTGTCGCCCATGTCCCCTTCAAGCTCAGACTTTGGTGTGAGGGCTGCAACAGAATCGACGACGATCATGTTCACAGCGCCAGAACGAACCAATGTATCGACGATTTCGAGCGCTTGCTCACCGGTGTCCGGTTGTGAGATCAATAACTCATCAATATTTACGCCAAGCTTCTTCGCGTACTGAGGATCAAGCGCGTGCTCGGCATCAACAAATGCACAAACGCCGCCCTTTTTCTGCTCCTCGGCAACGGTATGCAATGTAAGTGTAGTCTTACCAGAGCTTTCCGGACCGTAGATTTCAATAATGCGCCCCTTTGGCAGTCCCCCAATGCCAAGTGCGATATCAAGTCCAAGCGAACCTGTTGAGGTCGCCTCGATTTTTTGAACCGCGTTTTCATCACCCAATTTCATAATCGAGCCCTTACCGAACTGACGTTCGATTTGCGCCAACGCGCTATCAAGGGCCTTTTGCTTGTCTGCTGCTGCTTTGCTGCTCATGTTCAATAAATCTGCCGTTGCCATTGTTTCTGCTTCCTTATTTCATATGCTACAGGGCGCAGCAATCGGTTCGCATGTTCTACTCTTGTTCTAGATGGATACAAAAAGAGAACAAATCAAGTTAAATCTTCATTCTGGTAGATTCCAACAGATCAGTTAAGATTACGTTTAGACGCTCTATGAATGTGGAAATTTGAAGTATGCTTGTGTTCTGGAAGGAAAAATTGGTTCTTTTGTCGTATCAGAGCTTGTTCGCACTCTGCGTCGTCTAAAAACCGCTTCGAGCCACAAAACCAATAGAATAATCGAAAAAACGAATAGTCCCATTGAGGCGGTGCGCTGCGTCAAAATTGAAGCGAAATAGGCGGCCACCAGAAAAAACACCGGGGCTGCCAGCATAAAAAAGCGATACAATCGTAACGATGTCACTGGCCCTATCTGTTTGATTATCGCGTCAGTCACGATGTGCTCCCATGGATCGGCTTGCTTTGCTCTTAAGCTGCATGGGTTAACACTAGATGAATATGCACCAATTTGCAATTTTTGGTTGAGTGACTATCCCTTAAATTGCAAAACTGCGACGTAAAACCCATCGCATCCATCCAAGGGAGTCCACGATTTCTGCGATATCAAAGCAAAATCATCATTACCTTTGAGAAACGCGTTTACCTGTTCTTCATTTTCTTGTGTGAAGAGAGAACAAGTTGCGTAACACAACACACCGCCTGCCCTAACAAACACACTTGCATCACTTAAAATACGCGTCTGCAACGCAAGGAGTTCTTCGAAATCCAATCTAGTCGTTTTCCATTTCGCATCAGGACTACGTCGCCATGCACCCGATCCCGAACACGGCGCGTCACAAAGTACTAGGTCAAAAGGAGCCTTCATGCGTATCGCATCTTTATCAATGCAATGAATTTGAACCCCTGCGCGGTTTGCGCGGGTTGGAATATCCTGCATTCTTTTAGAATTTACATCATGGGCAAAAATCTGCGCCTGCGTACGCGCGGCCATTGCAAGAGACTTGCCGCCCCCGCCTGCGCAATAGTCAAGAATGGTCTCACAATCATTGAGTGGTAAGTCATCAATCAATGCTTGGCTACCTGCATCCTGCAGCTCTACCGCGCCACCTAAGTATGCTTTCGAATTTTTAACTTTGCGAGGGTTGGACTTTACCCGCAGCGCCGTTTCACTGATCTGAAAACGTTCAGTGTCAATGTCGTCTTCCTCCAGCTGTTCAATTGCCTCAGCAGAAGTGCTTTTTGAGAGGTTAACACGCAAGTCGACAGGAGCGCGTTCGGTCAGCAAGTTCGCGATTTTAAAAGCATTCTCAGGATACGAAGACTTCAGGAGATCCACACACCAATCTTGCAGGTTCCATTGTTCTAGAGTTGGCACATGATCATGCGCAGTGTGACTCACCTTAGAATTTTTAAGAAGCAGTTCGCGTTCTATATCGTCCAAGAGTGCCGGAGCATGCCCTTCTCCCGAAAACAGCTCAGCGAGATTTGCATCTTGAAGCCTCATAAGACCGATCATCACAGCGCGGCCAGTCAGTGCACCGCCAAGATCTGCGCAACTATCGCGTTTTCTCAAAGCATCAAAAACATGATCACGCACGGCGGCGCGGTCCTTTGAACCAGCAAACCGAGAGCGCCGTGCCCAACGGGTAAGTGTTTTTTCCGCAGGGTCTCCTGCAAAAATTTGATCTAAACACTCAATAGCTGCTGAAACGCGTGCGCCAGGGGTCATGTGAGAAGCCTATCCAATGCGGTAATTGGGCGACTCACGTGTGATTTGAACATCATGCACATGACTCTCTTTCAAACCAGCACCCGTGATTTTAACAAAGCTACAATTGTGGCGCATTTCCTCAATGGTCGCGCATCCAGTGTACCCCATGGCCGCGCGCAAACCACCAACGAGTTGATGAACCACTGCACTTGCAGACCCTTTGTAGGGTACCTGCCCCTCAATTCCTTCGGGAACGAGTTTATCGCTTGCGGCGTCTTTCTGAAAATACCTGTCGGCCGAACCGCGCGCCATGGCACCCAAACTTCCCATGCCGCGATAGCTTTTGAAGCTACGCCCCTGATAAAGAATGATTTCTCCGGGGCTTTCATCGGTCCCTGCAACCATCGAACCAACCATGGCACAACTTGCGCCTGCGCCAATCGCTTTTGCAAAATCACCGGAAAACTTAATGCCGCCATCGGCAATGATCGGCACATCGCCAGCAGCTTTCGCACAATCGACGATCGCTGTCATTTGCGGCATCCCGACACCCGCAACCATACGCGTTGTGCAGATCGAACCCGGACCAATACCGACTTTCACCGCATCCGCACCTGCATCAATCAAAGCACGCGTCGCTTCTGGAGTAACCACATTGCCAACCACAATCTGCACATCCCCAGCAATCGCCTTCGCGCGTTTGACCGCTTCGATCACACCCGCAGAGTGACCATGCGCCGTATCAATCACAACGATATCAACCTGCGCATCGATCAAAGCCTGCGTGCGCTCGAAACCTGAGTCACCAACGGAAGATGCCGCCGCCACGCGCAAACGGCCTAAACCGTCCTTGCACGCTGTTGGGTTCAGCACCGCCTGCTCGGTATCTTTCAAAGTCAAAAGACCTGTCAAAACACCGCTACCATCATGCACCAGTAATTTCTCAATGCGGCGCGCCCGCATGAGGCTCTTGGCTGCCTCTAAATCAGCAGGCTCCGCCAGCATCGCCAGGTTCTCCGAGCTCATCATAACATGAACCGGCGTTTCGTCAGAGTTCGCAAACCGCATATCGCGATTGGTCAGAATACCCACGACACGCCCTTCAGGATCAACAACTGGAAAACCTGTAAAATTGTAGCGTGCCACCAGCGCCTTGGCATCGGCGAGCGTTTGATCCACACGCAAGGTTACCGGACTATAAACGATTCCGCTCTCAAAACGTTTCACGCGGCGTACTTCACGCGACTGCGCTTCCACATCGAGGTTCTTGTGAATTACCCCCATGCCGCCCGCTTGCGCCATTGTAATTGCCATTCGGCTTTCGGTCACCGTGTCCATCGCTGAGCTCAAAAGTGGTATGTTAAGAGCGATCGACTGGGTCACAAAAGTGCGCGTATCTGCAGTGCTGGGAAGCACGCTAGAGGCCCCGGGGACCAGCAGCACATCATCAAAAGTAAGAGCCTCGCGAATCTCCATGAGAGTTCTCCTTGGGAGGGTACGTTTGGCAGTTTCCTATTTCACGGCTTTAAGAGAATGAAAAGGGGACCCAAGGCTTTATGCGGTCGCAGCACCCGTTTTTATCGCCAAAGCACCGCTCGCCCACATCATCAGCACCCGAGCAAATATCAAAGGGGCCAGTAAGCTCACCAATAACAAAGGCACCAAAGCGAGCCATGCAAACGCGCCGACCTGAGCACTAATCAAAAATAGTGCGACGCTCAGAGTGCCTACAGGAAAGGTAAATGCCCCCCAAAGAGGGGAAAATCCAGCGTTGGTCAAATATCGTGTCGCGCTCAGAAGGACGCCGGCAACACCAACCGCCAAAACTGTGAAGACGAGCGCCAAAGTTGTATAGCCCAAAAGCACCGACACCGTCGCGAAAAGACTGATTGGTGCAAGGTGGATTGCAAGCATCGGTCGCAAAGGCGGCGGCATGTCGGTTTGGCTCATCTGCAACAAACTAACCCCGTATATAATCGAAGCTGTAGAGACGGTAATGACCAAGATGGCGGCAGCCAACCCGGTGTAACCAAGTGGAATCGCCGCCAAACAAGCAACAACGAAACCCACAAAACTCAGGTGCCAAGCGGGCGAAACCACCAAACCATCAGGCGTGCGTATCATCACACTCAACGCCAAGACGGTCGTAAAAATATGAAGCGGCAGCGCTATGAAAAGCGCAACAGTGGCAACTGTCGGTGAAATCGGTGCAAGGCTTGTCGCAAACAAAAAGATACTCACGGTAATTGCAGACACGCCCGCGCGCCCCGGCACGCTCTTCATATCATCTAGGATGACGCTTGGGCGGTAGCTCAATTTTGAGATGTAGGAAGACAGAAGAAACAGTTGGACCAAACAAGCGAGGCCTAAAATACAGTAGCTAATCCAAGGTGTTATGGAAAATGGCGCGAACTCGGACGCTGCACGCCACGCTAACCCCAGCCCGAAAAAACCCATCATTGACGGAAACAAAGCAGGCGGAGTGCGCCGCCAGAATTCAAGCGAAGTCTCAGATTGAGGCGCGTCTGGTGATGGCATCGACATGGTAAATGACCTTAGAGAGCATGAGGCAGCGCAACGCGTGCGGTCTAACCCTTAACAACAGCTTGTGCGTGTGGAAAGTCTTCTTACTCTTAGCACTGCGCAAATAACGAGCTACCTGCCTCGTAAAAAGACGCTCATGGCGGTTTTTATGACGCTTGATAGCTTTAGCCTTGTGCAGATGCGCCCTATGGTCTTGAAAAATAGTTCAACTTTCAGGTGCACCCTATGTCTGCTGATCCACTCGTCGTCTTCACGCCCTCCGGCAAGCGCGGGCATTTTCCTGTTGGCACGCCCGTTCTCACGGCCGCGCGCCAGCTTGGCGTTGATCTTGATAGCGTGTGTGGTGGGCGCGGAATCTGCTCGAAGTGTCAAATCACGCCATCTTTTGGTGAATTTCCAAAGCATGGTGTAACGGCTCACAAGGACGCCCTGTCCGAATGGAACTCTGTAGAGCAGCGCTATGACGATAAGCGTGGCTTGAAAGAAGGTCGCCGTCTTGGCTGCCAGGCAACTGTTCAAGGCGATATCGTCATTGATGTGCCCGAGGAAAGCCAAGTGCACAAACAGGTTATTCGCAAAGCTGCCTCTGATCGCATCATTACAATGGATCCGGCGACTCGCCTTTATTTTATTGAGGTGGATGAACCGGATATGCACACGCCAACCGGCGATCTCGAACGCGTCGCACGGGCCCTGCAAGAGCAGTGGCAAATCGACAATGTGCGCGCCGCTCTGCCCGTTCTATCAAAGCTCCAACCCGCTTTGCGCAAAGGCAAATGGCAAATCACGGTTGCCTTGAACAAAGGTCATGATGATACCCATGCGCGTATTCTGGATGTTTGGCCCGGTCTTTATGAAGGCGGTATTTACGGCCTCGCGATCGATCTTGGCTCAACCACCATCGCGGCGCATTTGTGTGATCTGGTCACTGGCGAAGTGAAGGCTTCCTCTGGTCTGATGAACCCGCAAATCCGGTTCGGCGAAGATCTGATGAGCCGCGTATCCTACGTCATGATGAACCCCGGCGGAGATGTAGAAATGACAACCGCCGTGCGCACTGCCATCAACGGGTTGATCGAAACAATCGCGACCGAAGCCGAGATTGATCCAAATGCGATTTTTGAGACTGTCTTTGTGTGTAACCCTGTCATGCACCACTTGCTTCTTGGTATTGACCCTGTGGAACTCGGACAAGCGCCATTTGCGCTCGCGACTTCTGACTCAATGAGCCTTGATGCACGTGAAATGGATCTGCACGCGATGAACGACAATGCGCGCGTGTATATTTTGCCCTGTATCGCGGGTCACGTTGGCGCAGATGCTGCCGCTGTGGCCTTGTCCGAAGAGCCCGGTAAATCGGACGATTTGGTTCTGATCGTTGACGTAGGCACGAACGCAGAAATCCTGCTTGGTGATAAAGATCGCGTGCTTGCGTGTTCCTCCCCGACGGGTCCCGCATTTGAAGGCGCGCAAATTAGTTCCGGTCAGCGGGCAGCACCCGGTGCGATAGAGCGGCTAGAGATTAATCCCGAGACCAAAGAACCGCGTTTTCGCGTGATTGGCTCTGACATTTGGTCTGACGAAGACGGCTTTGACAACGCCACCGCAACCACAGGGATCACCGGGATTTGTGGCTCTGGCATCATCGAAGCGGTCGCTGAAATGCGTATGGCAGGATTGCTTGATGACAGCGGTCTCATCGGCTCTGCCGAACAAACAGGCACGTCGCGTAGCATTCCTGAGGGGCGCACACATTCCTACCTTATCCATGATGCGACAGCAGATGGCGGCCCCTTGATTACCGTCACCCAAGGCGACATTCGTGCGATTCAGCTCGCGAAATCAGCGCTTTACGCAGGCGCGCGTCTTTTGATGGATGAACGCGGTGTAGATACCGTGGACCGCGTGGTTCTTGCGGGGGCGTTCGGTGCACATATTTCCTCGAAACACGCGATGGTGCTTGGCATGATCCCTGATGCGCCTCTGGACAAGGTCACAAGCGCGGGCAATGCCGCAGGCACCGGTGCGCGGATTGCACTTTGCAATGTGATGGCTCGCGCGACGATTGAGAAAACCGTTGGAGAAATCACAAAAGTCGAAACCGCGATTGAACCGAAGTTCCAAGAGCATTTCGTTAACGCGAATGCGATCCCACACAAAACGGATCCGTTTCCTGAGCTTGCAAAGATCATGACACTGCCAAACGTGAGCTTTAACACAGGTGGTGGCGACAGTGCTGGTGGCGGGCGTCGACGTCGGCGGCGCGGCTAAGCGCCCTTGACCAGGCTTTAGAGCGCGCGTATCCAAAACAAGTGGCGGGTATGGTGAAAAGGTATCACGGCAGCTTCCCAAGCTTTAGTTACGGGTTCAATTCCCGTTACCCGCTCCATACGCTCGATGCGTCAACTGTTCGCCTTTTCCTCAAGCAATAGCCACTCTTCTTCCGCGTCGCTGAGCGTCGTGTGACGCTCAACCAAGGCATCGCTGGCTTTTGCGAATTTTGCAGGTTCATTGGTGAACAAGTCTGGCTCCCCAAGGAACTCCTCAAGTTTGGCAATTTCCGCCTCAAGTCGCGCGATCACACTGGGCAGTTCTTCAAGACGGTGTTTGTCTTTAAACGTCATCTTTCCGGGCTTTTGTTGCGCGTCTTTTTGAGGCTCAGCGCCCTGCCCTTTGCCAGCTTTGCCGCTGCTTTGAGCAACCGGCGCATCCACGCTGCGCTGCGCTTGGTAGTCGCTCCAACCGCCCGCATAAACGGTTGCGCGTCCATTGCCTTCCATCGCAATCGTCGTACTCGCGACGCGGTCGAGAAAATCACGGTCGTGGCTCACCAGCAAAACAGTGCCCGGGTATTCGCCCAGTAGGTCTTGCAACAAATCCAGCGTTTCGACATCAAGATCATTGGTCGGTTCGTCCAAAACCAACAAATTACTCTCGCGCGCCATGATTTTCGCCAGCAAAAGACGCGCTTTTTCCCCGCCCGAGAGCGATCTCACAGGTGCACGCGCTTGCGCATCATCAAACAGGAATTCTTTCAGATAGCCGACCACGTGTTTAGGCATCCCACGCACCATGATCTGATCCGCTTTACCTGAGACACGCATCTCAGGATCGCCTGCGAGACTGTCCCAAAGCGTCATATCCGGGTCAAGCTGTGCGCGCGCTTGATCAAAGATCGCCGCCTCGAGCTTGCTGCCAAGCTTTACCGTGCCTTGATCGACAGGCTCCTGCCCCATGAGCATCTTGATCAACGTTGTTTTACCCACGCCATTCGGCCCAACGAATGCGATTCTATCGCCACGTTGCACAGTAAAGGTAAAATCCTGAACAATCGGTTTACCGTCAAATGCTTTCGCAAGCCCGACGGCCTCGATGACCTTCTTGCCCGAAGCTTGCCCCGCATCTAACGCCATTGCCGCGGTACCCTGACGACGTATCTGGGACGCCCGCTCAGCACGTAGATCCTGCAATGCGCGCACACGTCCTTGGTTCCTTGTACGGCGCGCTGAAATACCTTCAACGGCCCAACGCGCTTCAGACTTGATCTTGCGATCGAGCTTGTGGCGCTGCATGTCTTCTTCTTCCCAGGTCGCATCGCGCCACGCTTCAAAACCCGCGAAACCCTTTTCCTGACGCCGGACTTGGCCGCGATCAATCCAAAGCGTCGCACGAGTCAAAGCATTCAAAAACGCGCGGTCGTGCGAAATCAGAACAAACGCTGTGCGCGTTGTGCTTAATTCGGCTTCTAACCAGCCAATCGCTTCAATATCGAGATGGTTCGTCGGCTCATCAAGCAACATCAAACCGGGCGCTTCCGCCATGAGCTTCGCCAAAGCGGCACGGCGACGTTCCCCACCCGATGCCGTCTCAACCGGACGCGCGGGGTCAAACTTTAGACCAGCGCCTGCACGTTCCACCTTGTACGCTTCGGATGGATCAAGAGCGCTCAAAGCAAAATCGCCAAGGGTCGCGAAACCCTTCATCTCAGGCTCTTGCTCCATGTAGCCAACGCTCACGCCCGGTCCTGCAACAATGCTGCCTTTGTCCGGCTCAACGAGCCCTGCCATCACCTTCATCAAGGTCGATTTGCCAGAGCCGTTGCGCCCCACCAAAGCCACCCGATCGTTCGGTTGAACAACCAAATCGAGAGCATCAAAAACAGGATCACCGCCAAAAGTAAGCGAGATATCGGAAAGCTGGAGAAGGGGTGCGCGTGCCATACCTGCCAGCTACGCAAGGCCACCAAAAAGGTCAACGCCCTACTTCACCGCAATGGTGTTTGCACCACCGCTTCATCTTTCCAAATAAACTTCCCGCGGAGCGTCCCGCCCTAACCGACAACTGCGCGCAATAAACGTTTTCGCGCTTCTGGGATCTTACAAACCTCGACGCCTGTGAAAACATGCATTGTGTTCATTTGTCGATCAATCACTGCGTGATCACTCACCCAGCCGCCCATCATCAGATAGGTCCGCAGCAATGATGGCATAACACGTTCTGACCTTTGCTTAGCTGTGGAAATAAGATCGAAACAAAACGTATCAGCGGCCTTTTGTCTGGGCCGCAAATGTTCTGGCGCTAGATGTTTATTCGCCAACATAGAAAAACTGCCCAAATATGGCGTAGGATCCGTCCCGACAAATGACGAACACCCAAACATCAACGCAACTTCATGCGTGTCCACAAAAGCAGTCATCGCCCCCCACGCAATACGCAGAACGTCAGGATCGTTCTTAACCTCAGGATCTATGCAAAAGCGGCCCATTTCAACGAGCAACCCATCGTATGTCTGCAAAGCAGACAGGTCATAAAACTGCGCGGAATAGCTTTGCCCAATCTTTGTAGAAGGCAACAAGAGCATCCGAAAACAGCATCGCACTTCGCCAGAACCAACCTCCTCAACAAGAATATGTACAGAGCGCGCATCCAGAGCGTCGCGATCATCGCAGCCAAACGCGCGTGCCCGCAAAGATTGCGCTTTGATGATATCTTGCGCCAGGGTGCTTTGTCGCGCGCGATACCGCCCTTTTTGCAAGACGATTGTCATGGACGCGCGCGTGAACGCCAGCCACCACGTCGACGCGGCTTTTGCGATGCGGCTAAACCTTCGCGTAAAACATCAGTCATTGGATGACCCTCTAAGCCATGGCGCTCAAGCAAAACGGGCAAAGCCTCTGCGCTATCGCCTTCCAAATTCAAGGCCCAATCAAGGAAAATACTACGACATTCGCCCAGTGTTATCCCGTCAATTTTATAGCTCTCCGCGACCAGCCCCTTCGGGTCCAAAGCATCACCTTTAAGTGAGCGCATGATCAGCTCTCCTCATACGTTGACAGAACCGCGTGCAACACTTGTGCCGCGTCTTTTGCCGTTTCAGCGATACCTGTGCGTAAATTGTCCAAGCTGTCAAACCCTGTTTCGCGCAGCAAAAAAGCAAGACCACCCAGCCCGATCACATCCGGCATCTGTTCGTCATCAATCACTTGTTCACTCAACAGTTTCGTTGAAAGCTGCATCTGCCAAAAAAGCCGGTAACTGCGCGCCAAAGCAACACTTTGCTCTGGTGCCAGCCACCCCAATGCTACACTCTGTTCCAACCCTATCTCAATGCTGCGCGCATCCGAGCCACCACCAAGCAACCCTGCTTGGCCGATCAATTCGATCTCTTGCAGACGTCCAGCACCCAGTTTGCCATCCCAAAAGGCCGCTTGTTTTGCAGCTTGTATGCGCAAACGCATTTTGGCGACTTCGCTGAGCACCATCTCAGGGGGCCGCGCGCGCGCTACCATCTCGCAGCGCAATGCTTCGACATCCTCTCCCAACGAACCCTCTCCCGCGATCACCCGCGCGCGCGTCAGTGCAAGATGCTCCCACAACCAAGCTTTGTTTTGTTGATAGTCCTTAAAGCTTTGCCAAGACGTAGCGACGGGCCCTTGCGTACCCGACGGCCGTAGCCGCATGTCCACCTCGTACAGACGCCCTTGTGCCATCGGTGCAGTCATTGCAGTCACCATCGCTTGGGTGAGACGCGCATAATACTGGCGTACGGGCAATGGGCGCTTTCCTTGGGACATTTCGACCCCATCCGCATCATAGATCATGATTAAATCAAGATCAGAAGTCGCGTTCAGCCGCCCTGCCCCGAGGGAGCCCATTCCGACAATCACAGCACCCCGACCGGGCATCGCCCCGTGCTTTTGTGCGAAATGTTGGACCACAAACGGCCAAAGCGCTTGTAAACAAGCTTCTGCTAGTTCCGCATACCGCGCTGCGATTTGTTCAGCGCTCGCAATCCCGCGCAAGTGATGCACACCAATACTAAAGTGCCATTCTTTCGCCCAGCGACGCGTGGCATCCAACTGGTGTTCATAGTCGCTTTCACGCGCAAGTATGTCCGTAAGCTCAGCGCTCAAGGCATCCACCCCGAGCCACTCATCAAAAAAGCTTCCTGCAATCACCGCATCGAAAACAGAGGCATTTCGCGACAAATGACGCGCCAGCGCAGGCGCTGTGCCAACAATATCGATTAGCAGATCAATCAGCTGTGGATTCGCTTCAAACAGCGAAAACAACTGCACCCCCGCGGGCAAGCCAGACAAAAAGCCGTCAAATGCCAACAAAGCCTCATCCGGTTTCGCAGCTTTCGCAAGACGTTCCAGAAAATCCGGTTTCAGCCGCTCGAATATCTCGACGGCACGCTCGGAACGCAACGCTGGATAGGTTTGCCAGTGCGCAACCACATCTTTATCAAATGCATGGCTCTGCGGCGCGGATTTTGCATCAGGGGCAAAGAACCCTTCGGTTAATTCATGCACCGCTTCCAAACGCTGCTTTAAATCGCGGCGCAACTCTGCGTCCTCTCGCCCCATAAAAGCGGCGAGACGTGCGAAGCCTTCATCAGAGTTTGGCAAACTATGGGTCTGCGCATCGCGCACCATTTGCAAGCGATGTTCAACCTCGCGGTGCGCACGATAGTGATCGGTTAGCTCACGCGCAGCGTCATCGGGCACCCATCCTTTGGCGCGCAAGACTTCAAGCCCCTCAACCGTCCCTCTCACGCGCAACTCAGGGTCACGTCCGCCCGCAATGATCTGGCGGGTCTGTGTGAAAAACTCGATCTCGCGAATACCGCCGCGCCCAAGCTTCATGTTGTGCTCTGGCAGCTTCATCGTGCCGCCCAAACCCTTATGCTCGCGATACCGCAGGCGCATGTCATGAGCGTCCTGAATGGCCGCGAAGTCCAGATGCTTGCGCCACACGAAAGGTGTCAGCGTGTTCAAGAACCCCTCACCCGCAGTGATATCCCCCGCGCAAGGGCGTGCTTTGATATAGGCCGCGCGCTCCCATGTACGGCCAAGGCTTTCATAGTAGCGCTCTGCTGCTTCCATCGCCATGCAAACCGGTGTCACCCCGGGATCAGGGCGCAAACGCAAATCGGTGCGAAAAACATACCCGTCGCCCGTGAGATCATTCAACATCGCCGCCATACGACGGGTCGCGCGAACAAAAGAAGAGCGCGCATCATGGAAATCATCCGGCTCAAAGCGGGTTTCATCAAACAGGCAAATGAGGTCGATATCGGAAGAATAATTCAACTCAAACGCCCCCATTTTCCCCATAGCCAACACCGTCATGCCACCTGCATCTTCGATGTTGTCTTGCGTCATGCCCGGAAGCTTGCCGCGCGCAATCTCTGCCGCAATACATGTGCGCAAGGCCGAATTGACCGCAAGATCCGCAAACTGCGTCAACACCTGCGTGACCTTCTCCAAGCTCCAAACTCCGCCTAAATCCGCAAGTCCCGTGAGCAACGCAATCCGACGCTTGGCTTCCCGCAACACCGCAGGCATCGCTTTCGCGTCTATCTGTGGTAACGCTTCAAAAAGATCCGCAACAGCGGCGTCAGGCCCTTCGAGTGCGCTTTGAAGCCACTTCGCTTCTTTAAGGATCAATCCTTTCAAATAAGGACTGCACCCTGCGGCACCATAGATCAATTCCGCTTGCTGCCCTTCCAAAGAGGGCAAAACATTCAACGCGTCTTGTCCGAGATCAGGTTCAAACGCAGTTGGGACACGGGTTATTTTAGAAAAATCGCTCATCTATGTATCAAGGCGCGCGCCACACTGATTTGCAAGTGGGCAAATGATCCGCTTTAATCTGCCAACAGCCATTTTAGAGGACTTTAAATGAGCAAATCATTGAAACGCGTGCGCGCGGCCTTGCTCGCGCATGGGATGGACGACACGATCATTGAGACAGGCCAAGCCACAACAGCACAAATGGCTGCGGATGAGATCGGCTGTGAGGTCGATCAGATCGTAAAGTCTATCATCTTTCTGGGCGAAACGAGCGGTGATTGTATCCTTTTCCTCACCGCTGGCGGCAATCAAGTCGATCCGATCAAAGCCGCAAAACTCGCAGGTGAACCTCTTGGCAAGGCCGATGCAGCAACTATTCGCGCGCAAACAGGGTTTGCGATTGGTGGCGTCTCTCCGATTGGACATCTCACGCCGCCTCGTGCGTTTTTTGACCCCAGATTGCTGGATTTCGCACTAATTTGGGGGGCTGCTGGCACGCCGCGGCATGTTTTCAACGCGGCTCCAGCAAAAATATCTGAATCTTCGAACGCTCAACCATCTGATTTTACGTCATAATTTAAATAAATGTAAATAACATTCACATTTAACCTTGCGCCGGGCTCGTTTGTCACCGTCTTATTCAATGTGAAAGACATTCACATTAACGCAACAAACAGGAGTACATCATGTCCACCCTTGCCCAAGCGCCGACTTATACAAATGAACCCAGCGGCTGGTTCGCTCGTTCTGAGGCTTGGCTCGACAGTAAAGGTAAGGGCGCATGGATCGCAGCCATGGTCCTCGGCTTTACCTTCGTCTGGCCCGTCGGTCTCGCCCTTCTGTTTTACATGATCTGGAGTAAACGTATGTTTAGTCGTCATCACCGTGGCTCTTATGGCCGTCATGGATCCTCTGCCCGTCACGGGTTCTCTGCAATGCGCCCCTCTGGCAACAATGCCTTTGATGCGTACAAAGCCGACACTCTGCGCCGTCTAGAAGATGAGCAACACAGCTTTGAAGACTTCTTGCAGCGCTTGCGTGATGCCAAGGATAAAGCTGAGTTCGACGAGTTTATGGACGACCGTGCCAGCGCCAGTGCCGCGGCTTCCTCCAAGGCGGATGAAAAAGAAGACGCATAAGCATGCTCTTTGAACAAACTGTGGGCCGCCCTTGTGAGTGGGTGGCCCACCAAATAAACATTAAACGACAGTAGGACCATGACCCAGAGTTTCGCCAATCAACCCGACCCCATCCGCGCCCCGCAGTTTTACGCGTCCGTGCCAAGCAAACGCTTGATCGCTTGGATCATTGATGTGGCATTCACGGTTGTGCTTGCGCTTTTGGTTATCCCTTTTACCGCATTCATCGGCATATTCTTTTTTCCCGTACTCGTTATGCTTATCGGATTCGCTTACCGCACCCTGACCATCGCCTCCTCCTCCGCGACTTGGGGCATGCGGATCATGTCGATCGAGCTGCGCGATGAGAACGGCGAACGCTTTGATTTCACCAAAGCGCTGCTGCACACTCTGGGCTACTCGATTTCTATCGCGTTCTTCTTGATACAGGTCGTGTCTGTCGTGATGATGATCGGCTCCGCACGCGGCCAAAGCCTGACGGACCTCGCGCTAGGTTGTGTGATGATCAATCGTCGCTAAGCCCTGATCACAGTTTGTCAAATTCGGGGCTTGGCCCCTGAGTAAATTGAATGCTAGCCTGCGCATGAAGGATAAAATTCACTCATGCGCCACTCGCTTCCCGTTGCCCCGCAGTTCTACGTGACTGCACCGCAGCCCTGCCCTTATCTTGAGGGTCGGATGGAGCGAAAACTGTTCACAGCATTGCAAGGCGACGGCGCGGATACTCTGAACAACGCATTGTCCAAGCAAGGGTTTAGACGCTCGCAAAATGTGCTCTACCGTCCGACTTGCGCCGATTGTGCGGCTTGTCTGTCTGCGCGCATTGATGTGTCAAAATTCACGCTTAGCAAAAGCCAAAAACGCACCCTGCGCCGCAATGCTCATCTTGAACGACGCGCGACATCTCCTTGGGCCACCGAAGAGCAATACGCACTGTTTCGCAGCTATCTGGAATCGCGCCATGCGACCGGCGGAATGGTCGATATGGATGTGTTCGAGTTCGCCGCAATGATCGAGGAAACGCCAATACGCTCGCGTGTTATCGAATACGCTCATCAAGACACATCCGAACTTGAGGCCGTGTGCCTTATGGATGTGCTCGATGATGGTCTCAGCATGGTGTATTCGTTTTACACGCCCGACGTGCCGCGCCAATCACTTGGCACGCATATCATCCTTGATCATATCGAGATCGCGCGCAACGCTGGTCTGCCATATGTTTACTTAGGCTATTGGGTGCCTGGCAGTCCCAAGATGGGCTACAAAGCCAGCTTCACAGGGCTCGAAGTTTTCAGCCAAAACACATGGAATCCCATGCGCGACCCTGCGGAATTTGAACCAACGCTACATCCGCTCTCCACCGCCCCCATCGCCGAGCAGGTCGCCAATATCTCGCTCCCCGATGGCAACAAAGCTGTGTCCGAGTAAAGACGCACCCCCTCCCCTTCATCTTTCCAAATAAACTTTCGTCGAAGACAAAAAAAGCGAGGCTCGTGAGCCTCGCTTTTCTCTTTTTCACAAAGATCGCTCAGATCAATTCGGGATCAGGTCCGGAACGATCGTAACAATCGCGGGGAACATCCATAGAAGTCCCAAACCCGCAACTTGGATCAAAACGAAGGGTGCAACACCGCGATAGATATGACCTGTCGTGACCTCTTTGGGTGCAACGCCGCGCAAGTAGAACAGCGCGAAGCCAAAGGGCGGGGTCAGGAACGATGTCTGCAAATTCACCGCAATCATGATCGTTACCCACTTCGGGTCGAATGTGCCGCCATAAATCACAGGGCCGACGATGGGGATCACGATGTAGATGATCTCTAGGAAGTCGAGTACGAAACCCAGCACGAAAAGCACCAGCATCACGATCAAGAAGACCGTCAGCTCGTTGTCAAAGCTGCGCAAGAACTGTTGGATATAGTGCTCTCCACCAAACGAAATCACCACAAGGTTCAAAACCTGAGAACCAATGAGAATGGTGAAGACCATGCTCGTGACCTTCGCCGTTTCACGCACCACCGGTGGCAGGATGCCAGCGCGGTAAAGAACATAGCACGAGAAGAGCAAACCAAAGAACGCATAGAGCCAAGCCGTATAGGCAAAACCGAACGCGACCCATGTCTCAAAGCTTGGGCTGCCTTGGTTCACGCGCAGATCGAAGTTCACGCCAATCAGGATCATCAAGATCACCGCAAAGGTGGAGAAGATGACAACCTTACCTGACTTGTCCTCATCACGCAGACGACGATAGGCCGCCAGCATGATCGCACCCCCTGCACCAAGAGCCGCCGCAGGCGTTGGGTTGGTGATGCCCCCTAGGATAGAACCAAGCACAGCAACAATCAGAATGAGCGGCGGGAAAACCACGCGCAACAGTTCGTTCTTGGCCAGCATCAGTGCCGCATGGGTACAGCCATAGATCGCGATCACCCAAGGGATGAGCATCAAAACAACCGTCACACCCGGGCTGGTCGAAGGGCTGATGAACAAGATGTCCACCAACAGCCCCAACACAACACCAATCAATCCGATGTAAATCGGACGGTGATCCGCGCTTGGGCGCACACCGCGCGCAGTCGTCAGAACCAGAGCAAGGATGACCGCAAGGATCGCGATACCTGTCCCTATTGGCGCTGCTGCTGCTTCTTTCGCGGCAATCGCTGTTGCCAGCTCTTCTTCGGTGAGTTTCACGCTTTCTGCGACGCCACCTGCGGCTTCGATCTCGGCCGATTGTGTGATGGCAGAATCCCAAGCTTCTTGGCCGTGAAGTTCAATCATCGAAACTTGGCAATCCTCGCCCACATTCGTACGCAAGCTCGCGCTTTGTCCGATGTCAGAATAGCTATCCACTTGTATGCTTTGGCTGCCGACGATGTTGAGGTTGCTCATCAACATCAGACCAGCGATCAATGCGATGGGAACACCAAGGAACCACGTGAAGCCCTCTGAACGCGTGATGACTTCGCCGTTGCCAGAGCCCATTTCAACCGCTGGGGCCTTGGATGGATTCACCAGCGCATAGCCAAAAGCATAGAGCGCATAGAGCAGAGCAAGCAAGATTCCCGGCAAAAGTGCGGCTTGGAAAAGTGTCCCAACCGACAGAACGGCAGGTTGGCCTAAGTAGGTCAAAGCATCCGTACAGCCCGCTTCAATCGCGCGCGCTTCTTGCGCCGAAGAGTAGAGATCGCCAGCAAGCGTTCCGAGTAGAACAATAACGATGGAAGGTGGAATGATTTGCCCCAACGTACCAGAGGCCGCGATGACCCCTGTGGCAATCTCAGGCGAGTAATTGTTGCGCAACATCGTCGGCAAACTGAGCAAGCCCATGGTCACAACCGTTGCACCTACGATACCCGTAGAGGCTGCTAGGAACGCACCAACCACAACAACAGACACGGCCAAACCACCTGGCAGCGGTCCGAAAACCTTGGCCATGGTTGTAAGCAAATCATTCGCGATCTTGGAGCGTTCAAGCGTGATGCCCATAAGGACGAACATCAAAACCGCGAGGAGTGTTTCGATAGACTGGCCCGCAAGAACACGCTCGTTCATACGGTTCACAATGAACGAAACGTTGCGATCAAGTGCGAATTCCCAGCCGCGCGGAAACACTGCTTCTTCCATGCGCGGTAAGTCAGGGTATCGGAAGATCGATATGGCCTCGGGTTTGACCCCGGAATTGACCAGATCGGAATACATCACCGACCCTTTGTCGATCGCTTGGTGAATAAGCAACCCTGCCCCATCGAGCATCGCGATGATAACAAAGGATATTACGCCCGCACCACCAATTGCAAACGCAACTGGAAAGCCCGACAGGATCCCGCCAAAAAGGCAAAGGGCTACAATAATCAGGCCGACTTCAACGCCATCTAAACCGAAGAACATTAGTGTGTCCCCTCATAAGCTTCTTCGCCCTCACCGAGCGTGTCTTTGTCGAGGTACTTGCCCTCGCTTTCAGGTCCCTCTTTCCACTCAAGGTATGAGCGGTAGAAGAACGCGACGGCCTGCAAGAAGACGAGTGCTGCGAAAGTCACGAGCAAGATCTTGAAGAGGAAATAAGCGGTAAATCCGTTGGGTGAGAAACCAATGGTTTCCACGTTCCACTTGAGCAGCTTGGACTTGCGCATCAACAGATCGATGCTGTCAGACGCTGAAACCTTCGGCGTTACAAGGTGGCGCCACATGAAATACCAACCATACATCCAGATCAGGATCGCGCTCGGCATCATGAAGATGATGGATCCGACCATGTCGATGACTTTTTTGGACCGGTACTTTACCGCGGAATAGAAAAGGTCGACGCGCACGTGACTGCCTTGAACGAAAGTGTAGGTTACGCAAAGACAAACAACTAAGGCGTTGTAAAGCTTTAGTTCTTCCGCGAACCAGCTTATGTCGAACTGCAGCGGGATACCAAAGCCGAATGAGATATCAGGGCGCGTGAAGATACGCTGCATAAAGACGATAACGATCTGTTGGATCACCATCAAAAGACCTGCCCACGCAAAGAAGCGCCCAACAGTGTTCGCCATTCCCTCAAGGAAACGCACGGTGCCCCACATGATAGAATTGCGCCACATGCCGACGGCGGTCAGGATCAGGAATGCTGTAAACACAACAAAGAAGAATTCTTGCGAGCCACCATAGTAGATGAACCGCATCATGGATTGGCTGTTTGACCAATCCAGCCAGCTGGCTGGATGCGTAACGGCATAACCGAAGTTGTAAAATGCCATTCCGATGCTCTGAATGAACCAGAGCACGAAATCAGCAATCGCTGCGAGTGCTCCGCGAGATGCTTCGTCGTCCATTGCTATCCCCCTACTGTGTCGTCAAAGGCTGCGCTCTTTTAGTCTGCGCCGCTCGTTTTGATTTAGAATGAGAGCGGGCCTTCGCGCATATGCAAAAGCCCGCCCTCTATTATGTTGGCAAAGGTTTAGCCGTTGCCCAGAACGCGATCACGCTGTGCGACATAGAAGCCGTCAGACTTACCGATCCAGGAAGAAGACGCTGCCATGGACTCTTCGAAAGACTTACGTGTCTTCGCGAAGATTTCGTCGCCCATGTTCTCGTCCATGACTTCTGCGGACGCTTTACCAAACGCATCCCAAACATCGTCAGAGAACTGCAGAACTTTGACGCCCTGAGACTGAAGACGCGCAAGGGCTGCACCGTTGTTTGCAAGTGTCTCAGACAGCTGCAAATGCGTTGTCGCCATCGCAGCGTTCGAGATGATCGCCTGATGCTGTGGGGACAAGTCATTGTATACGTCAAGGTTCATACCAGCCGTCAAACCAGAACCTGGCTCGTGGAAGCCAGCCGCGTAGTAGACTTTCGCAACTTCTTGGAAGCCGGCGCGCTCGTCAGCCATTGGGCCAACCCACTCAAGACCGTCCAAAGCACCGGAAGACAGAGCTTGGTACAATTCGCCGCCCGGGATGTTCTGAACAGATGCGCCCAGCTTACCCAAAACTTTGCCACCAAGACCTGGCATACGGAACTTCAAACCGTTGAAGTCTGCCGCAGAGCCGATTTCTTTACGGAACCAACCACCAGACTGTGAACCGGAGTTACCCGCAAGGAAGGACTTCAAGTTGAAGATCTCGCCCAGCTCGGAGTGCAGCTCGTGGCCGCCGCCGTGGTGATACCAGTTTGTCAGTTCTTGTGCTGTGCCGCCGAATGGAACAGCTGTGAAATACGCATACGCAGGGTGCTGACCGATGAAGTAATAGTCCGCAGAGTGGTACATGTCAGCCTGACCGGAAGACACAGCGTCGAACACTTCAAGCGCGCCAACTAGCTCGCCTGGTGCTTTCTTGTCGATGGTCAACTGACCGTCAGACATAGCGCCAACCATTTCCTGCAGGTACGTTGCTGCGTCATCAAGAACAGCAAAGCCACGTGGCCAAGACTGAACCATTGTCAAAACGCGCTTGCCTTGTGCGTAAGCTGGAGCTGCGAGCGTTGCCGCGGCTGTAGCCGTGCCGCCAAGTGCGGATGTTTTTAGAAAAGAACGACGATCCATTTAGAATCCTCCCAATTGTAATGATGCGCAAAAGGGCAAGATTGATCAGCCCTCCCAGCGCGGATCGTTTCAAGTAAGCAAACCCTAACGAGCGATACGCGGAAGCGGAATACCAAGTAATGCGTAGGAAGCCGCATTTTTAGAGAAAGATTGCGCTAACAAGCCTGTTTTTTAAGCTTTTTAACAATCAGGCAAACCAATCATACTTGGATCACTTGCTCAATTCGCTTTGATTCGCCTTTGATTCGCCGCTAGCAGAGTGACATGACAAAACGCCGCTCACCTTCTTTAAGCTATCAACAAAAGCTCATCCTGCTCGGCACGGTCCCTCTAATACTGGCCGTTACGGCGATCTCTTTGATCGTCGCCTACCAATCGCGCCAGCTTGCAGAGCGCGAGATCGCAACACTTGAGCAGACTTTGATTGATGCCAAGAAAGACGAGTTGCGCAACTACGTCACCCAAGCGCGCAACGGGTTTTACTTTATCTATGGCAGTGCTCCACCCGATGATGAGAACGCCAAGCAACAAGTAAAACAGATCTTATCGGCGATGATCTACGGCGATGAGGGCAGTTTTTTCGTCTATCAATACGACGGCACCAATCTTGTCAGTCCGCGCGACACGCAGCTAATCAACGGTAATTGGAGCGGTTTGAGCGATCCCGAAGGCACCCCTGTGGTGGATGAGTTGATCCGCATCGCGCGCTCCGGTGCGGGATATCACAGCTATCTTTGGCCCAAACCATCGACTGGTGAACCCGCACGGATGATCACCTATGTGACTAGCTTCCCGAGCTGGCAATGGGCCGTCGGCACGGGTGTGTTTATCGACGATGTGATCGCCACTGTCGCGACCAGCCGCGCACAGGTAGAAGCACGCACACGTAAGACGTTTTTATACATTGGAGGCATCACCTTAGCGGCACTTCTTACAGTCTTTGGCTCGGGTCTTTTGCTTAACATTCGCGAGCGACGTTTGGCCGATACCAAACTCAAAGCCCTGACCCAACGTGTGTTTGACGCCCAAGAAGAAGAACGCGGGCGCGTGGCGCGAGAACTCCATGACGGGATCAGCCAAACGCTTGTGGGTATTCGCTACGCTTTGGATGTGACCCGCCGCCAGCTTGGACTGAACAAACGCGAAGTGCCAAAGACGCTGGACCAAGGGATTGAAGGGCTCGCCAGCGCTATCCAAGAAATTCGCAGCATCAGTCGCGATCTGCGCCCAGGTGTGCTCGATGATCTTGGCCTGGGTCCCGCTTTGAAAACGCTCACTGACGATTTTACTGCGCGCACGGGAATGACCTGTGCGTTTTCCACTGTTGTGTTCCGCAATCGTCTAGATGGGGATGCTAAAATTGCCCTCTACCGGGTCGCCCAAGAAGCGTTGACCAACATCGAACGTCACGCCGATGCAAGCCACGTTAAGATGTCTCTGCGCGGCGATCGCCGTGGCGCGGTCCTGACAATTGAAGACAACGGCCAAGGTTTAGAGGAAGGACGCAAACGCGCTGATGCCTCCCCGCGCGGCGGGATCGGGCTTCGCAATATGCAAGAACGAATGGAGCAGCTCAACGGCGCCTTTACTGTCATAAGCAGCAGTCAAGGCACCACTCTTGAAGCACGCGCACCACTCAGCCATATGTTGCCCCCAGAACCAGACAGCCGCAAAACACCGCAAGAAACAGAGGACGTACCCTCATGAACACACGCGTTGCTATCGTTGATGATCACCCAATGGTCGCAGAAGGCATCCGTGCCATTCTAGAAAGCTTTGAGGATATCGAAGTCGTTGCGACCTATTCCTCTGGCCAAGAGATCATCGACAATGCCGCGTCCCTTAGCCCCGATGTGATCCTGCTTGATCTGAATATGCCCGGGATGAACGGGCTAACGGTGATGGAAATCTTGCTCGAAACCCACCCCAAAATGCGGATTTTAGTGCTCAGCATGCATGACAGTCCCGAATATATCAGCACGGCCCTCAGCCACGGTGCGATGGGATATGTTCTAAAAGACGTCCCAACAGAGGAAATCAAAACAGCGATTGATACTGTAATGACCGGACAGCGCTACATGTGCACAGGCGCGAAAGGGTCGCTTGTGCCTGATGACGGCGCAGAAACGCGCGAGGCGCTAACGGGGCGCGAACAAACTGTCCTGTTGCAGCTTGCCAAAGGACGCTCAAATAAAGAAGTCGCCGCAGCACTCGATATCTCGGTGCGCACGGTGGAAACACATCGCAAAAACATCAAACGCAAGCTTGGAATTTCTTCGACCGCTGGTCTAACGCGCTACGCGATGGAACATGGCGTCTTGCAAGGTACAGGCGCGTTTCTTTGAGCCGCGTGATATTGCTGAACAAACCTTTCGGCGTGTTGTCTCAGTTCACAGACAAAGGCCTCGAAGGATCCAAGCGCCCGACCCTTTCTAGTTATGTTGACGTTCCAGAGGTTTATCCTGCTGGCCGATTGGATCGCGATAGCGAAGGGCTGCTGGTGCTAACAGGTGATGGACGGCTACAAGCGCAAATCGCCGACCCAAAGTTTAAGAAACCGAAGACCTATTTGGTGTTGGTCGAACGCATTCCTGACGAGGCGGCTCTGCAGTCTCTGCGCGATGGCATTGACTTAAAAGACGGCAAGACCCGCCCTGCCGAGGTCGCGCCTATTGATCCGCCTGAACTCTGGGAACGCGATCCCCCCGTGCGCTATCGTAAATCCGTGCCCGACTGCTGGATCAAACTTACGATCCGCGAAGGTCGCAACCGACAAGTACGCCGAATGACGGCCGCGGTCGGACATCCGACTTTGCGGCTTGTGCGCTGGTCCGTTGGGGAGTGGAGCTTGGACGGAATCGCAAGTGGTACATGGCGAGATGCGTGACGTGATCGATTTTTCTTGAAAAATAGCGCCCCATTTCCGCGTTATGTCGCCAAACACCCCTGCGCGCGCAATAAATGGAAAGAAAAAGCCGCTCAAATGGACACTTTTTCACAAAAGTGCTGTTGACGGCCTGTTTCAACACAAATAGTGTCCTTGGACGCAAAGAGGAGCGATCAGCAATGAACGACGTCGTCGTCATTCTATCAAGACAGCGCATGGAGCCATAAAGGCAGCCCGTGAGGGAACCCATGCGCCCCCGCCATTTGGACGGGGGCTTTTTTATGTGTAACGAAAATTGACAACGCCTTTTATATGGAGACAGGCGCATGGCCCAGAAAATGACCGGTGCGGAAATGGTAATCAAAGCTCTGAAGGATCAGGGCGTCGATACCGTCTTTGGATATCCAGGCGGCGCAGTCCTACCGATTTACGACGCTATCTTTCAGCAAAATGACATTCGTCACGTTTTGGCGCGACACGAGCAGGGTGCTGTGCATGCCGCAGAAGGCTATGCGCGCTCGACGGGCAAGCCCGGCGTGTGTCTCGTAACATCCGGCCCCGGTGCCACGAACGCTGTGACCGGTTTGACCGACGCTTTGATGGACAGCATTCCGATTGTTGTTTTGACGGGTCAGGTTCCAACATTCATGATCGGCTCTGATGCGTTTCAAGAAGCGGACACCGTCGGCATCACGCGCCCTTGCACCAAACATAACTGGCTGGTGAAAGAAACATCCGAGCTGTCGAGCACGCTGCACGAAGCGTTCCACGTTGCCACCACTGGTCGCCCCGGCCCTGTTCTAGTGGACATCCCAAAGGACGTGCAGTTCGCCACGGATGAATACACCCCCCCTGCGAAAGCCGATCTTGGCCATTATCAGCCACAAGTGAAGGGTGATCTGGAAACCATCAACGAGTTGGTGGAAGCCATCGAGAAAGCTGAACGCCCGATCTTTTACACTGGCGGCGGCGTGATCAACTCTGGCCCTGCGGCCAGCCAGCTTTTGCGCGAATTGGTTGATGCAACTGGCTTTCCAATCACCTCCACCTTGATGGGTCTGGGCTGTTATCCCGCGTCGGGCGACAAATGGCTGGGTATGCTCGGCATGCACGGGCTGTATGAAGCCAACATGGCGATGCACGGCTGCGATCTGATGATCAACATCGGTGCGCGCTTTGACGACCGCATCACCGGCGTGCTTGACGCTTTCAGCCCGAACAGCCGCAAAGCTCATATCGACATCGATCCATCCTCGATCAACAAAGTGATCCGCGTAGAGATGCCGATTGTTGGTGATGTAGGGCATGTTCTGGAAGATATGCTCAATGTTTGGAAAGCCCGTGGGCGCAAAACCAACTCTGGTGCCGTGAAAAAATGGTGGGGCCAGATTGACGAGTGGCGCCAAGTAGACTGTCTGAAGTTCGAGCAAAAAGGCAAGGTCATCAAACCTCAATACGCCCTCACGCGTCTTGAAGAACTGACCAAAAAGCATGATCGCTACATCTGTACCGAAGTTGGTCAGCACCAGATGTGGGCTGCGCAATACCTTGGCTTTGAGGATCCTAACCGCTGGATGACCTCTGGTGGCTTGGGCACGATGGGCTATGGTTTTCCAGCGTCCATCGGCGTGCAGATGGCGCACCCTGAAGCGTTGGTGATTAACGTCGCTGGCGAAGCGAGCTGGCTTATGAACATGCAAGAGCTGGGAACGGCGATGCAGTATCGCCTGCCAGTTAAGCAGTTCATCCTGAACAACGAACGGTTGGGCATGGTACGTCAGTGGCAGGAATTGCTCCACGGTGAGCGTTATTCTGAGAGCTGGTCCGACGCTTTGCCCGATTTTGTGAAATTGGCGGAAGCTTTTGGAGCGAAGGGTATTTTGTGCTCTGATCCGGATACGCTTGATGACGCGATCATGGAGATGATCACACACGACGGACCTGTTCTGTTCGACTGCCTCGTTGAGAAGCACGAAAACTGCTTCCCGATGATCCCGTCAGGCAAAGCGCATAATGAGATGCTTCTTGGCGAAGCGGACACACAAGGTGTGATCGACGCCAAAGGCTCTGTACTGGTATAAATTCGGACCGAGGGGCGTGCATCGCCCCTCCCCCTAAAGCTAATAAAGACCAAAGAAGGACACCCCATGTCACCTCTTAAAATCAAAAAAGGCGCGACAAGCCATTCAGCCTATAACCTGCGTCCGAATTTCTCTGATGTTCAGGAAAAGCACACGCTTGCTGTGATTGTCGATAATGAAGCAGGCGTACTTGCACGCGTGATTGGCCTGTTTGCTGGCCGTGGCTACAACATTGAGAGCCTGACCGTCGCTGAGATTGATCACTCAGGCAAGCTCAGCCGCATCACAATTGTAACGACTGGCACGCCGCAAGTCATCGAGCAGATCAAAGCTCAGCTGGGGCGCATTGTGCCTGTGCATCAGGTGAACGATCTCACGGTTGATGGACCTTCGGTCGAGCGCGAATTGGCGCTTTTCAAAGTCGAAGGCTCTGGCGACAAGCGCGTCGAAGCGCTGCGTTTGGCTGATATCTTCCGCGCAAATGTTGTGGATAGCACGCTGGAGAGCTTTGTGTTCGAGCTGACCGGTCCATCCGAAAAAATCGATGCGTTTGCAGACCTTATGCGGCCCTTGGGCCTAAGCGAACTCGCACGCACAGGCGTGGCAGCCCTGTCACGCGGCGCATAACGGCGCATACAGAAAGCAGCGTTGCATCTTGGCTATGCAGCGCTGCCAACAGACCCAAGCGTATTTCGTTGCTTGGCACGGGTAAAATTCAGCAGTTTTGAATTCTTAGGTGGCAAATTTGGCATAGCCTCTGCTTGTACTTTAACCGCGGACTCCATCACCGCTTTGATATCACCACAATACTGCTGTTCAATCTTGCGCGGATTATGCGCCATGCGAAGATTGCGGTGCTCTTCAAGATCAAATTGGATCAAGTCACCCTGATCCAATTTCTCAGCGCCCGACTCAACCTTTGCGGGTTGAGATAGAAATGCAAGCTCGCCATGGTCTTCACACCTGATAATTGCTTTGCTGTCATCAGCATCAGTCCAGATTACAACCCCAAGCATATTGCTCTCTCCTACAAACTCATCATAAGTATGCCTGACAAAACCGTTAACGCTAGGTAAAACGCAGCATCGTACGGGTGCAATTTGTGGTCACTTTTGATAACACTGACTCAAAAATGAGTCTGGCTTGACCGGATTTGTATAAATTAGGCATTATTTTAGCTTTTAGGCTTCATTACATTTGGATGAGCCATAGATTCGCGAGCGAGTGGCAAGTATGGACAAGACAATGAAGTCGGTCGCTATTCGCGCGCAATTTGGCAAAAACCTCAGGTTGTTGTGCGCTGATCATCCATCCGTGTCCGAAGTCTGTCGGCAACTCAATATCAACCGAGCCCAGTTCAATCGCTACTTGAATGGCGAGAGTTATCCACGTCCTGATATGCTTTCTCGGATCTGCAACTTCTTCAATACAGACACTCGCATTTTGACTGACCCTATGAGCAGCATCACCGCCCCTTCCAGCGACCTTATGAGCCATCCAGAGATCAGCGCGTTTACCGCTGTAAAGCAAACCTTGGTAAGCGAAGACGAGCTACCAAGTGGCTTTTATAAACTGTCACGCCAAAGCTTTATGTTCCCAGAGCGTTACATCACAGCTCTGCTGATGATCTATCGCAAGGATGGATGGACCTTTTTGAAAGGCTCCGAGGCGTTACAATCCCTAAGGGCGCAAAGTTTGCCCATGAGCCCAGAGATGCGCCAGTTCAAAGGCTATGTACAAAAGATAGAAGGCGGTTTCACTGCAATGGTGTCACGGCGCAATGCGTTGACCTTTACCTTCAATTTCATAAGCCCCGTCGCCTCCTTTGATCGAAACTTTTGGCAAGGCTATTCGACACGAACCGTGAATGAGTCGATCAACAGCAACCGTGTCACACGGATCGTTTATGAACACCTTGGCCCCTCGACCAAGCAGATTTTGCAAACAGCCCGTGGTGCCGGATTTTGCGAGTTTGATGACTTGCCGATCTATCACCAACGCTTGTTGCGCGTTGATGAACCGTTTGCCTAAACCGATATCGTCGCAGTGAGAAAAGTTGAGGTCGCTGTTGAGCATGTGACAATAGCTTTGCATCCTATGCTGGTCTCATCGCTTTAGGGAGGCTTTGCACATGACCGCTCACATCACAGATCTATCCGCCGTCCGTCGCCCTGTTAGCGAAGCGCAAGGACTCCCCAATCCGCACTACATCGATCCGGCAGTCTTTGAGGAAGAAAAACACGCCGTGTTGTTTTCCTCATGGGCGGGTCTTGGTGTCACAGCGGATGTACCTGAGGCTGGCGATGCGGTTCCGATTACTTTCCTTGGCATGCCCCTTTTGATCGTGCGTGACAAGAATGAGACCGTACGCGTCTTTCAGAACATATGTCGTCATCGCGGCATGATCCTTGTGGAAGAGCCGCGCAAAATTGAAGGGGCAATTCGCTGCCCTTATCATAGCTGGTGCTACGGCACAGATGGTCGCCTTGTTAGCACACCTCATGTTGGTGGCCCCGGACAAAACACCCATGCCAGCATCGATCGCGATTTGCTTGGGCTGATCGAAGTGCGCAGTCACATCTGGCGCAACGTCATCTGGATCAACATCGACGGCAAAGCCCTGCCCTTTGAAGAAGAAAATGCAGAACTCATTAAACGCTGGGCAGAATTCGACAAACCGCTTTTCCATGGCGGCGCAGACAGCCAATTTCAGCTCAAAGTCGACTGCAACTGGAAGCTCGCCGTCGAGAACTATTGCGAGAGTTATCACCTGCCTTGGGTACATCCGGGCTTGAACAGCTATTCGCGCCTTGAGGATCACTATCACATTGAAGAGCCAGATCTGTTTTCGGGCCAAGGCACCTTAGTATACCGCCAACTCAAAGGCGCAGAGGGACAAGTGTTTGAGGACTTCGAAGGCGTCGGCGCAAAATGGAATGAAGCCGCGGAATATATCAGTGCCTATCCAAACGTGCTGCTTGGTGTGCACCGAGACCATGCTTTTGCGATCATCTTAATCCCAGAATCCGAAGGCAAAACCGTCGAGAACATTCATCTGTACTACGCCACCCCCGAGACCGATGACGCGATGCGCGCCGCGAATACACAACAATGGAAACTGGTCTTTGAGGAAGATATTTTTGTCGTGCAAGGCATGCAAAAGGGTCGACATGCACAAGATTTCGACGGCGGTCGCTTCTCAGCGGTGATGGATAGCCCCACGCATTGTTTTCACGCTTGGGTCGCGGGCAAGATCGAAAATCACCGCGCGCAGGCTCAAGCAGCTGAATGAACACGCTTGATGCGCAATTGCTCAAGGCGCACGAGGACGATGATCGCCCTGCCCTCGTCGCGCTCTACCAAGAGGCCGCTAAAACAAGCAATACGGACGATGCGGCAGGTTTTTATCTAACCCATGCTTATATATTTGCCCTGGAACTAGGGCATGCTGATGCGCCCCTTTTGCATGCAACGCTCAAAGAGATGGGTCGCGAGGCTTAAGCTGTCTCTTCTGGCGCAATGCGGATTGCACTATAAAGGTGCCAACTTGCGTGTCCCAGCAGCGGTAGAGTGATCAAGATACCCAAGAACGCAGGGATCATGGACACAAACAAAAGCATAGCTATGAATATACCCCAGCCAAACATCGGCAAGAAGTTCGCCTGTACTTGTTGAAAGCTGGTGATCATCGCCGTCACGAAATCCACTTCGCGTTCAAGCATCAGAGGTAACGCAAACACCGTAATCATGAACAGCAATAGACAGATCAGCGCGCCCACGGCACTGCCAACGGCCAGCATCATCACCCCTTGTGGGGATAGCCATATCTCAAGGCTACTGTGAATATTGGTCATTTTAGAAAGCCCTAAAAACAGGGCAAAGATCATATGACCGATGAAAAACCAGAACAAAAAGATGAACACAATGATGGAGCAAAGCGATGGCAACTGTCGCTTACTTTGCTGCCATACGACGCCGAAGATGCTCGGATCCGTCATCGCCATCCTGTGCTCTGTGCGACGGCTCACTTCATACAGACCAGCCGCAGCAAAGGGGCCAAGCAAAGGAAAGCCGATCGCCGCTAGAACCAACCAGTAAGTCGTGTGGGTTTTAATCGTGATCCACGCCATCAACAGGCCGACGAGCACATAAAAACCCGCGAATAACAGCCCATATCTCGGATGCGCTCTAAAATCCTGCCACCCTTTTGACATGGAAATTTTAAAGTCTGACATCTGAACAGGTCTAAATTTTGGAACCCCGTGGACGGGCGAAAGAGGCATTTGCTTTCCTTCGTTTTGCTAACTTCGCAAGCGTTTCACTTACGAGTTAAGCACATCTAAGTCCGGTTTGCACAGTTTGAAATCACAAGCGTCATGCCAGCGCGCGCCAATTTTCAGCAATTTCGCATCGCTATGGCGCGGTCCAATGACCTGCATCCCCATCGGCAAACCACCCTCACCAAAGCCTGCTGGAATGTTAAGCGCAGGCACACCGACAAGGCTGGCGGGCACAACAACTTCCATCCAACGATGGTAAGTATCCATGCTGCGCCCCGCGATTTCGCGTGGGCTTGTCCACTCTTGCGGGAATGGCCAAACCTGTGCGGAGGGCAATATCAGCGCATCAAATTGGGTAAACAGCGCGTTCAGTTTGGTAAACCATTGCGTGCGGATGTTGCTCATTTTGTGAACCTCCATCGCGCTAAGCGCCATGCCTGTTTCGATCTCCCAGATTGCATCCTCTTTAAGCAGCGCGCGCGTCTCAGGATTCTCATAAAGCGCCAGCTTACCGCCTGCATTCGCCCACGCACGCAGCTTTACCCAAGCCTCCCAAATCTGCTCCGCTGGGAATGGCGGCGCGACTTTTTCCACGTTTGCACCGAGGGCTTCGAATTGCTTTAACGCATTCTGACAGGTGTCCAACACGCCCGCATCCATCGCGTAAGCGCCGCCCCAATCACCAAGCCACCCAAAGCGCATCCCTTTGATATCGCTGTCTAATTGATCGCCCGCAACTGATTGCTCAAAGCTATGGGGGTGGCGCGCATCAAAGCCAGCTTGTACATCCAAAAGCAGCGCCACATCGCGCGGAGTACGCCCCATTGGACCCGCTACAGCCAGTTGATGCGAAAACATATCGCCGGGCATATCAAGCGGCACGAGACCGTAGGTCGGTCTCAAACCATAGACGTTATTCCAAGCCGCCGGATTGCGCAGGCTGCCCATCATGTCAGAGCCATCTGCAAGCGCGATCATACCTGTTGCCAACGCGGCTGCCGCCCCTCCCGACGATCCGCCTGCCGATTTGCTCGGATCATATGGGTTAACAGTCGTGCCATGCACAGGGTTAAATGTATGCGAGCCAAGGCCAAACTCTGGCGTGTTGGTTTTGCCAATAACAATCGCACCAGCCGACTTCATGCGCGCAACAAACAAATCATCAGTCTGCGCAATATTGCCATTGAAGATAGGAGAGCCCATCGACGTATGCAGCCCTTGTGCATTAGCGAGATCTTTGATCGCGACCGGCAAGCCATGAAGCCGACCTTTGATATCGCTTGCATCAGCAGCTTTCGCATCGGCCAAACAAGCCTCTCGCGCGCGCGGCGACACGATCGCATTGACCGTGCCATTCACCTGATCGATGCGATCTAGTGACGCTTGAATCAACTCGACGCTGCTTAGTTCTTTTCGTGCTATTTTGCTGGCGAGATCACCGGCGCTCTGATCTAGAATATCGCTCATATTGCGCCCTCCCAAGCGACATTAGTCCTCGCCCTGCGCCTCCGCACGGCTCTTGCCCGATACGTTCATCGCCAATGTGGCACCCATGAAGCCATCAAGATCACCGTCCAAAACACCCTTGGTGTCAGAGGTTTCGTGATTGGTGCGCAAGTCTTTAACCATTTGATAGGGCTGCAAAACATAAGATCGAATTTGATTGCCCCAACCCGCGTCGCCAGCATTCTCATGCGCCTCGTTCACCAGTGCGGAACGTTTATCCAGCTCGATCTGGTAAAGGCGCGATTTCAAAGCTTTCATCGCGATATCGCGGTTCTGGTGCTGTGATTTCTCGGATGAGGTCACGACAATTCCAGTCGGTGCGTGGGTGATACGAACGGCAGAGTCTGTGGTGTTGACGTGCTGACCGCCCGCACCCGAAGAACGATAGGTGTCGATCCGAATATCGGACGGGTTTACTTCGATCTCGATGTTATCATCAACGACAGGATAGACCTTCACCGATGTGAACGACGTATGCCGCTTGGCAGCACTGTCGAAAGGCGAAATACGCACCAACCGATGCACGCCACTTTCAGACTTCAACCAGCCATAAGCATTGTGCCCAGAAATCTTGTACGCGGCGGATTTGATGCCCGCCTCTTCGCCCGCACTTTCGGATTGCAACTCGACTTTATAACCGCGCTTCTCGGCCCAACGCACGTACATACGCGCGAGCATTGACGCCCAATCGCAGCTTTCCGTGCCCCCCGCGCCAGAATTGATCTCAAGAAACGTGTCGTTGCTGTCGGCTTCACCATCGAGCAATGCTTCAAGCTCTTTCTCGCCTGCTTTTGTCGCAAGCGCTTTCAGTGCTTGCTCTGCTTCGGTGACGACCTCTTCATCGTCTTCCATTTCGCCGAGTTCAATCAATTCAATATTGTCGGATAATTCTTGCTTTATGGATGTATAAACGCCCATCGCATCAACCAAAGTTTGCCGTTCGCGCATCAGTTTTTGTGCTGCGTCAGCATCATTCCAAAGGTCTGGATCTTCTACACGCGCATTAAACTCTTCGAGACGGAATTCAGCCGTCTCCCAATCAAGTCGCTGCTTAAGCAACTCCAAAGATTTTTCAATCTCTTCAACCGTGTTCTGAGCGTCTGCGCGCATGGGACATCCCGTCTAAGTGGCTTACAAAAACGTGATAAACCAGCGCTCTGCCACTCACAAGGGTTGCTGCAATTAGTAAAGCCCGCCCGAACTCAAAGTTCCAAAAGTTGCCCTTGGACCCACCCCCGCTTTCTTGCCCGTCGATGTCGTCACCTGACGTGCAACTTGGCCATCCGGACGGATGAGCGACAGGTTGCTCCCCATCGCGAAACCACCGTCAAACGAGACACCAAAGATTGGCTCTTCGCCCTCACGGAAACATTCATTCACGACGTTGTCGCCAGACGCTCCACCAGACAAACGCGCACCAGAAAAGCGATCAATTTTGATGAACTGACAGCCCTCAGGCACGCGGAACTTGCTCGCGCCGTATTTCTTTGTCGCTTTTTTCATAAACTGGTTGAAAACAGGCCCACACATGCCGCCACCCGACGCGCCTTGCCCAAGGCTGCGCGGCGTATCGTAGCCAATGTAGCAACCTGCAACGATCCTGTTGGTGAACCCAACAAACCAAACATCTTTAGCGTCGTTTGTTGTACCCGTCTTTCCCGCTGTCGGCACACCAAGGTTAACTGTTTTGGACGCAGTTCCACGCTCAACCACGCCGCGCATCATGGATGTGAGCTGGTAAGCAGTTACCGCATTCATCACTCTTTCACGGTCAGACACGATCCGTGGGCTACGTGTCGGGGCGATCGCGGGGTCATTACAATCGGTGCAAATTCGCTCGTCATGTTTATAGACAGTTTTGCCGTATCGATCCTGCACTCGGTCCACCAGCGTAGGTTCCACACGCTCGCCGCCGTTTGCGAACATCGCGTAGGCTGCAACCATTTTGAACAAAGTCGTTTCTTGTGATCCAAGCGAGTTCGCAAGAACACGCAAAAAATCACCTTTTTCGTACACGCCAAATTTTTCAGCGTAGCTGCCAACCGTATCCATACCCACCTCTTTCGCGAGACGGATCGTCATCAAGTTACGCGAGCGTTCAATACCCGTTCGCAAAGGCGTCGGGCCATAGAAGGTTTTGGAAGCGTTTCGTGGCCGCCACAAACCTTGCGGCGTGTTAATCTCAATCGGCGCATCCACAACAATCGTTGCAGGTGTGTAACCGCTATCTAGCGCAGACGCGTAAACAAAAGGTTTGAAACTGGACCCTGGCTGGCGCTGCGCCTGAGTGGCACGGTTAAAGACCGAATGTTGGTAAGAAAAACCGCCCTGCATCGCAATAACGCGACCAGAGTTCACGTCCATCGCCATAAAACCGCCCTGCACTTCGGGCACTTGACGGATGGTCCAACGAATGAACGCACCATTGTCATCAGCGGTCATTTTGCCCACGTGCAAAACGTCGCCAACCTCTAGCAAATCACCGGCGACTTGAGCTTTTCGACCAAGCTTGCCGTCAGCCAAACGCTTGCGCGCCCACTGGACATCCTTTGCAGGGATCCAGTGTCCGTCGCCATCCTCTTGCACACCTTCAAGACCTACGCGAGCCTCGTTCGATCCGACCTCCAGAACCACGGCTGGATGCCATTTATTCTCAAGCGTGATATCACGCGCAATATTCACATCGCTCAACGCTGCGCGCCACGCCTCTTCACTACTTAGTTGTTCGCGCGCGATCTTTTTGCCAGTTCCGCGCCAAACCCCTTGGGATCGGTCATACCGCTCAAGGCCGCGACGCAGCGCATCGGCCGCTTCGGCTTGCATTTCAGGGTCGATCGTTGCGCGCACAGTCAAGCCACTGGTGAAGAACTCGCCTTCCCCAAAATCACGGCTCAATTGTCGACGAATTTCATCAGTGAAGTAGTCACGCGGTGGCAATGCGGATTTAAAGCTTTCAAAGTCGCCATTTTGCACAGAGCGCAGCGGCTGCTGCACTTCGCTTTGGTAAACGGCATCAGTGATATAGCCGTTTTCCATCATCTCTTTCAGCACAAAATCACGGCGTTGCTTCAAACGCTCTTTACGTCGCACAGGATGGAACTGGCTCGGCGCTTTGGGCATAGATGCGAGAAACGCAGCCTCGTGAGGGGCGAGTTCACCCATAGTTTTATTGAAATAGGTCTGTGACGCCGCCGCAAAACCAAAGCTGTTTTGGCCTAGGAATATCTCGTTCATGTAGAGTTCGAGGATTTCATCCTTGGTCAGCGTTTCTTCGATGCGTGTCGCGAGAATGATTTCTTTGATCTTTCGTTCGGCGCGACGTGATCCGTCCAGCAGAAAGTTCTTCATAACCTGCTGGGTAATCGTTGAAGCACCACGCACGTTTTGCCCACGCGACACCACAGCGTCCCGCAAGGCAGAGGCCATACCGCGCGTATCGTAACCGGCATGTGTGTAGAAATTCTTATCTTCCGCAGAAATCAGAGCTTGCTTGACCATATCGGGAATTTCATCTGCCGGTGCGAACAAACGACGCTCTTTCGCGAATTCGTCAATGATCTGCCCTTCGCCTGAATATATCCGCGAAATCGTCGGAGGTTTATACTGAGCAAGGCTTTCATGGCTCGGCAGATCGCGGCCATACATCCAGAAAATCGCACCGATGGTCAGCGCGACCATCATCAGCCCCATCGTCACAAGGGAAAAAATTGATCCAAAGAATGTTAATATTGCTCTGAGCACGTGTCGGCCCCCGTTTTTTATATGCAGTCTATACGCGTCGCGACCCAAATGGTCAAAACACATCCCACGCAGGAATAAGCAGCTTTTTGCGCATGCGCTTTGGTTGCGTCTGCCTCATCATTTTCGTCTTAGTTGTGCGTCGGCTGCATCGTTCAAAAGCCAGGCTTGAATGCCGTTGTGAATGCCGATCACCATTTTCATACGCCATTTCGGATCAGTCAGCTTGCTGAGATCATCTTTGCTCGACAAAAAGCCGACTTCGATCAGCACGGATGGAATATCCGGCGCTTTCAACACTGAAAAACCAGCTGATTGGATCGGGCGTTTATAGGTATGCCCCGCCTCAGTATTGATCCCGAGAATGATCCCGCGAGCAAGTGCTTCTGAACGCGGTTTATTTTCAAGCCGTGCCAGACCCATCAAAATCGCAGCGATTTCATCGTCTTGCCCGCTTAAATCAACGCCTGCGAGCAGATCGGCGCGGTTGTGACGTTCGGCCAAAGCAGCGGACGCGGCGTCGCTTGCCTCTTTGGAAAGTGTATAGACCGCAGCGCCATTCGCTTTCCCGCTGGCAAGGGCATCTGCATGAAAAGACACGAATAAATCAGCTTGTGCAGTGCGTGCGATCTTGACGCGTCTTTCGAGCGAGACGAACTCGTCCCCGTCCCGTGTCAAAACCACATTCACATCCCCAGAGCGCAGCAACGCATCACGGACTTCCTGCGCAAGCACAAACATCAAATCTGCTTCAGTTATCCCCCCGCTCACTGCACCAGGATCAATTCCCCCATGACCGGGATCCAGCACAATTGTGAGCGCGTCGGCTTTCACTTGCGCTTTGCTCTGCGACACGCTTGGCTTTAGCCTGTCCCATTCAGGATCGCTCGGCGCACCGGATTTTTGTTCAAATTCATCCATATCCGCGAGCTGCATCGCGATGCTTAATAGCGCGACGCCAGAGCTTGCATCAACGCGAAGCCCCGCATGCGCAACGATTTGCGGCTTTGGTAGATCAAGCACCAAACGAGACCAGCCAGGGCGCACGGCTCCGAAACGTAGTGCGTTGGAATTACTTTGCGGTAACAACGACTTGGCGTCGACACCAGTATAATCAATTTCGCGAAAATCAAGTACGAGACGCGCAGGCTCGGTCAAGGTGTAGACGCGGTATGGCACGCCCTGGCTTAAACTTAGGTTAACCTGAAATGCCCCGCCTTGAGTTGTTATTTGACTTTCGCTGACATCGAGACGCGCAAGTGCTGTGAACGGCTGCGCATATGCAGTCGCAACGGCACCCAAAAGTGCCCAAAGGGCAAAAATCACTACTCTTATCATCGGCCTGTTTCCGGCTCATTTCATGAAAATACTATAGGCGCAGCAAGCGTGACACGGAACCGTTAATTTTGATCAAACGCAGACGTGATATCGTAGCCGTAAAGCCAATCAAATTGCTTGAGCATAACACTGGGTGCGATGCGACTGCCCAGCCCAAGCGCCATATGAGCGGCCAAGCGCACAGGTCCACGCGGTAGATGATAGCGCCACGCGTTGTTGTTCGCCGCTTCGATCACTTTGCGCACGCGCGGCTTTCGGATTGTTTCATAGTGCAGCAAGGCCGAATTCAAATCAGGCGTGCGCAGTAAACAAGCGCAAAGCGCCCAAGCGTCTTCCAAAGCCATATTCGCGCCTTGCGCCAGAAAAGGAAGCGTCGGATGCGCCGCGTCACCAAGCAGGACACACGCTTGCCCGTACCAATGATCCGCGACAGGATGGCGAAAGAGCCCCCAAAGATTAACGTCCTCGACGCGCTCAAGCATTTTTCGCACGCTTGGCGCGGCACCATTGAACACAGCACGTAGGTTGTCAGGATCATCGCGGTGTGACCAACCTTCATCGCTCCATTCGCTACGTTCCTGCACCGCAACAAGGTTCACCATTTCACCGCCGCGCAATGGGTAGCTCACAATATGGCTGCGCGGAGCCATGTGAACCTGCACATCACGCTGACGGTTATCGACATTCGAAACCAGAGCGCGCCAAGCAACTTGGCCCGTAAAAAACGGCTCTGTCTTTGAATTCAATGAACCTCGCAGGACGCTGTGTAACCCGCCCGCATCAATCACCAGATCGCTTCGGTTCGACGTTCCATCCGCAAAACGCACGGTTGCAGGCACCCCCGGCTCGATCGCAACAACGCTCTGTGCAAGCTTCACCGCGACACCCGCGTCGAGCGCCGCCGTGTATAACAAGTCAATCAAATCAGCGCGGTGTACGAAATGATATCGCTGATCGTTTGGCAGTCTGTTCAAATCAAGCCGCGCAACTTCATAGTCGCTTTCAGCTCTTCGCAAGCTCACAGCCTGCCCTTGGCTTGAATGCTGGCTCAGTCGCTCTTCCAACCCGAGCGCGCGCAACACCCGTAGACCGTTGGGGCTAACCTGCAGCCCTGCCCCAACTTCCGCAATTTGCGCGGCTTGCTCAATTACAGTTACCTGCATGCCACTTTGAGCGAGCGCAGTCGCGACAGCGAGACCGCCGATCCCACCACCCACGACACTTATGCTTAGATGCTTATCCATACATTAACATGTGCAAATAAAAACGCCGAAGCGAAAGCCCCGGCGTTCTAGAATTCAACGATATGCCTGCGATTAGTCGTCGCGATGCACCTTCTCGCGGCGCTCGTGACGCTCTTGCGCCTCAAGGCTCATGGTTGCGATCGGGCGCGCATCAAGGCGTTTCAAGGAAATTGGGTCACCCGTTACAATGCAATAGCCAAACTCACCGTCGTCGATCCGGCGCAACGCAGAATCAATCTTGGCCACTAATTTACGCTGGCGATCACGTGTTCGCAGTTCAAGCGAGCGGTCCGTTTCTTCGCTAGATCGGTCGATCACGTCAGGAATATTGCGTGTCCCGTCTTGCAAAGTCTCGATAGTGTCGCGTCCATCAGAGAGCAATTCATCGCGCCAATCTGTCAATTTTTTGCGAAAATACTCTGTCTGCCGTTCGTTCATAAATGGTTCATCTTCGGCCGGACGATAGTCATCCGGCAAAAATACTTCAGCTTTCATGTCGTCGTTCCCCTTGCGGCCATCATCCATGGGTAAATTCCTTTGATTTCTGGCTACGTTGGGCGCGATTTACCCTAAGGGAGCAGTGTTGTCACTACCGAATAAACTCACATTGCGGCGATATTTTGTGCGCTATAAGGTGACTCAATTCATTGGTTTAGGGAAAGAGCACAGATGAAATTCAACGGAACGCAGGACTACGTGGCTACAGACGACCTCACAATCGCGGTGAATGCGGCTGTGACTTTGGAACGGCCCCTTTTGGTTAAGGGCGAGCCCGGTACAGGTAAAACCGAACTTGCGCGGCAAGTTGCGACAGGCCTTGGCTTGCGGATGATCGAGTGGAACATCAAATCGACGACTAAAGCACAGCAAGGTCTTTATGAGTACGATGCAGTCAGCCGTCTGCGTGATAGCCAACTCGGCGAAGAACGTGTTCATGATGTGGCGAACTACATACGCAAGGGCAAGTTGTGGGAAGCGTTTGAAGCGGGCGAGAAAGTCGTTTTGCTGATCGACGAAATCGACAAAGCCGACATCGAATTTCCAAATGACTTGCTGCAAGAACTCGATCGCATGGAGTTCTATGTTTATGAGACCGGCGCGACCATCAAAGCGGAAAATCGCCCCATTGTGATCATCACATCCAACAATGAAAAAGAGCTGCCAGATGCGTTCCTGCGACGCTGCTTCTTTCACTACATCCGCTTTCCTGAGCCTGACGTCATGCGCAAGATCGTTGAAGTCCATCACCCCGGCATCAAAGAAGCCTTGCTCACCACCGCTTTGACGCAGTTTTATGATATAAGAGAGCAACAAGGTCTCAAGAAAAAGCCATCCACTTCTGAAGTGCTCGACTGGTTGAAACTGCTTTTGGCAGAGGATCTTACACCCGAAGATCTAAAACGTGACGGCGCGAGTGCGCTTCCAAAATTGCACGGCGCATTGCTCAAAAACGAACAGGATGTACATTTGTTTGAACGGTTGGCCTTCATGGCCCGTCGCGGCTGAAAAAGTTGTTATACACAGAGTCCTCGAGCACCCGACTTTTGACGGGTTGACGTCTGACCGTAGAACGATTCAGCTAACCGCATGATCCG
>NZ_MLCB01000131.1 GCF_001890925.1 Planktotalea frisia | reverse complement strand
TCAGACAATTTCCGCGTCATAACCCATGAAAAAATTCGGGTTTTGGGGTAGCAGCGGTATATCGTGATTATTCAAATGCCTTTGCGAACCCTGGCAGTCCTGCGGATTTTGTTGCGTACAAGATGAATGATGTAGCATCTTATGCTGCCGTCTACATCCCCGGAGGCCATGGTGCGATGCTTGGGTTGCCCAAAAATGAAGACGTTGGGAAAGTTCTGCACTGAGCGCATGAACAGAATCTATTCACACTGGCTCTTTGTCACGGACCTGCCTCGCTGTTGGCGGCGAAAACTGAAAAAGGGTTCTTGTATGACGGATACAAAATGACTGTGTTCCCGGATTCGGTCGACAAACAAACGCCCATGATCGGCTACTTGCCAGGCCCGATGCCGTGGCGGGTGTGTGAGAAGTTGACTGCTCTAGGCGCACAGATCACCAACACGAAAGCCGATGCGTCATGCCATGTTGATCGTCGTCTGATTACGGGCGCGAGCCCCAAGGCCACAAATGCTTTTGGCCGGCTGGCTTCGGAAACAATGCTGAAATAGATGCGCAAGCTCGAGCCTGATCGCAAGGCGCACTGCAGACATTCATGCGCCTTGCAGCAATGGTCGAATTGGGCGAATGTTGTTGAAAAACTCCGTTTTCGGCACAAATCAATTGAATTTCCTGCTGTACAAGCCAACCAGGCTTTGGTACCGACAGATTTGGGCCAAATTGCCATTTCGTCACAGATTTGTCAGCTCTCACCGCCTCACGAACCATGTCATCTGACTTCTTGGCAGGATGAGCGTTTGCTCGAAAATTACGAAATCTGAATTTTGGAGTTTTTCCAAAAAATCGGCCCAAATGTATGTACCGGCTGCTGTTCGCAAATGATTTCTGGCATGTTCTCGGAAGTCGCTCATATGTA
>NZ_MLCB01000130.1 GCF_001890925.1 Planktotalea frisia | reverse complement strand
GGGAGAGTAGGTCACCGCCAATCCAAATAATCAAAACTTTCTCCATATTACGGTCTTATATCCCAAACATCCTAATCCCAAATTTACAGGCGACTTTGTATTCGTCTCTGGATGTTTATCAAATGATAAGCCACATACATGACAAACCTAAATTTGGATAGCGTCATGGATTTGAGCGAACAACCCGAGATCGTACAACAAGCGTTTGCATTCGTCCTACAAGGCTGGGATCTTGCAAAAGGATGGTTGCTAAGCCCTGCGGCTTGGTCACAGTTTGCAATACTAATACTTGCCTACCTGCTAGCTGTCCTAATCTCGCGCAAGTTAAAGCCTTCGCTGACGCGCCTTTTTACGCCTGCGGACGATCAGGGAAATATTTTCGCAACCGCGCGAAGATTCATCCTAATATTCCTCCCGCTTATCATGCCATTGTTAGCTTACGGACTAACTGGCCTTGGTGAATCAATCACACGCTCGATCTTTGGCAGCGGTGAAGTAATCGCATTCGGCAAACGAATATTTCTTTTCCTGGCAGCACGCATATTCGTTACGGACATCATCAAGGACGGCTTCTTAAAGCTTCTTGGTAAATTCGTTCTCGTTCCAGTCGCTGCGCTAAATGCAGTTGGCCTTTTGGAGCTCGCTACGACACGTCTCGATGCCATGGTTGTACCGCTTGGCAATCTGTCTTTCTCGCTTTTGTTTGCGATACGATTTGCAGTCGTTGGCGGAATAATCTTTTGGTTCGGCCGTTGGTCGAATGATCAATCGTCCACGTTTATCTCCAAACAAGAAGAGATGCGTCCAGCAACACGTGAGCTTGCTTCAAAAGCTGCAGAGATTGCAATCTTTGGCGCCGCTGTTCTGTTTCTGATGAATATCATGGGGATTTCGCTTACCTCCCTTGCTGTTTTAGGTGGCGCGATCGGTGTCGGTCTTGGCTTTGGACTCCAGAAAATTGCTTCGAACTTTATATCTGGGGTGATCCTTTTGCTTGAGGGGCAGGCGACGGTCGGGGATTACGTTGAACTCGATGGTGGCGAAGCTGGCACGATTGTAAAAATGACAGCACGCGCAGCCATTCTAGAAACCTACGATGGACGTTGGATCGTTGTCCCAAACGAAGATTTCATCACAACACGTGTTGTCAATTATTCCGACAGTGGCTCTGCCAACCGGTACGAAGCGCCTTTTTCGGTGAGCTACGACACTGACATTAACCTCGTCCCCGGAATCGTTGAAGCAGCTGTCGCGAAACACTCCGAAGTTCTGAGCGACCCCTATCCACCAGATTGTGAATTGCGCAGCTTTGGTGACAGCGGTGTAAATTTTGCAGTCGAATTTTGGGTGAATGGAATCGATGACGGACGGCACAAGTTTACGTCCGATGTGCTTTTCCTCGTGTGGAACGCATTGAAAGAGAACAATATCGAAATTCCGTATCCGCAACGCGTGGTCGAGCTCAAAGGCGAAATTCGCACGACGAGTCAATGAAGACGGCGTTTGTAATAGGGGGTGGCCCTGCGGGTTTGATGGCGGCGCAAGAGCTTGCGCTCGCGGGTGCATCCGTGGCGTTGATCGAAGCGAAGCCGTCTTTGGGGCGAAAGTTTCTTATGGCTGGTAAGTCCGGCTTGAATTTGACGATGGATGAACCGATCGATGCTTTCACTGCAAAGTATGGCGAAGCAGGACAGTGGCTTTCGTCTATGTTGCATGAATTTGGCCCAAATGAGGTGTCTGAGTTTGCAACACGTTTGGGTCAAACAGTTTTTACGGGCAGCTCCGGCCGTGTTTTTCCGCAAGTGATGAAAGCGTCGCCTATGTTGCGCGCTTGGATAAAACATTTAGACGCACTCAGTGTGACGATTTCTACAAAATGGCGTTGGACGGGCTGGGATGACGGTGCCCTTGTGTTCGAAACTCCTGATGGCCCAAGAACATGCATTGCCGATGTGGTTGTTCTGGCGCTTGGTGGAAAGAGTTGGGCGCGATTGGGTTCAGATGGTCAATGGGCAACGCATTTTGAGAAGGCAGTAACGCCATTTGGCCCATCTAATTCCGCTATTTCTATCGAGTGGAGTGCGCACGTAGCGCAGCACTTTGGCACGCCGCTAAAGGCGGTAACATTTAAGTCCGGTCCTTATCAAAGTCGTGGTGAGGCAGTGATCTCGAAAAACGGGCTGGAAGGTGGCGGTGTTTATTCCGTTTCACGTGGTGTGCGCGAGGGCCATCCGCTTTTCATCGATTTGAAACCTGATTGGTCCACAAGTCTTGTTGAAGCTGCGCTGCAAAAGCCAAAAGGTAAAACATCGACGATTAACCACCTCAGAAAAGTTCTGAAACTTCAGAAACATGAATTGGCGTTGCTGAATGAATGGGCGCGACCTTTACCGTCTGACCTTCGATCGCTCGCGGACACTGTTAAGCACTTAAAAGTAGCTGACGCTAAATTGCGCCCTATCGACGAAGCAATTTCTACTAGCGGCGGTATAAGACGCGATGCGCTCGACGAGTCGCTTATGCTGAAAAGCCGCGCAGGTGTATTCTGTGCGGGCGAGATGCTCGACTGGGAAGCGCCAACAGGTGGTTATCTGCTTACAGCGTCTTTTGCGACAGGCCGCACAGCTGGGCGAGGAGCCGCGAAATATCTGGGTCTTACGCCAGCGCCCTAACACGTTGAAAAGCTGGACGCGCACGCATCTCTTTTGCGTAGGCTTGCATCTTGACGCTTTCATAGTCGAACTTGGCACTGATCGACCAATTCAAACAATGTGTTAATAGAATATCTGCGATTGTGAACGTTTCACCCGCTGCAAAGGGTGTCGTTATACGCTCTGCGAGGCGGGACACATTGCGATTGAACTCCCACTTGAGCGATTCTTTCACTTCGGGAACCCGTTGTTCTTTCGGTAGCACAAAGCTGTGGCGCGCACCTGCCCAGAGCACCGCGTCGATCTCATCGATGATCGCATGCACCATTGCATCTTGCTTCGCGCGTTCCAGCGTGCCCGAAGACGCCAAAAGTGATCCGTGTTTGTCCGCAAGATAGGTCATGATGGCTGTTGAATCGGTCAAAACTTCGCCATCAACACGCAATGCTGGAACTTTGCCTGCAGCCGAAACAGCTGTGATGACTGAATCGTGCGGCTTTGCCTTGATTAGCTCGTAAGGAAGGTTCAATTCTTCAAGCGCCCATACAACACGAAAGGCACGACTGGTGAGGGTTCCGAAGACTTCATACATAAAGATGTTCCTAAAATTTCTAGCGTCGCGCCATCATGGCAAGACGGATTAAACAGCGTTCAACCAATGCCATTGCTGGCGCATGTTGGCTTGCACTTCGAAGTTTGAGGTCGGTATCGACCAGTAAACTCAGAGCGGCTTCGAGGTTATGAATGCCCCAACCTTGGGCCTGTCGCAAAAGTCTATCGCGGCGGGGTCCAAAGACGGGGGGCCGTAGTTTACCAATGCCCTGCGCGGCTCCACCGGGATCACTTGCCGCTGTATAGAGCGTTTTGAAATGGCGCAGCGCTGCGATGCAAAGCGCGACAGGCTGGACGCCCTGCGCCTGAAGTTTGCGCATAACAGGGCCGATTTCACCAGAACGCGCTTCGGCAACGATGTTTATCACATCATCAAGCCCTGCCTCAGTAGAAGTTGGTGCACAATTGGCAATGTCTTCGCTGCTGAGCGGGGCTGGGTCGTTAAGCTTATAAAGCGCGAGTTTTTCTAGAGTTTGGCGAAAGTCACCTGGATCAAGATCTTTGGACAAGGCTGTCAGGTCGTCCATGACATCACGTTCGGGCAGCGTAATCTTGGCGCGGGCCAACTCTGCTTCGATCTCTGCACGAGAAGGGGGATCATCGTAGATGCCCACAGCAAAGGCGTTGTTGTGACTTTCAAAGAGTTTACGAAGTGCTGAGCGCGCGTTGAGCTGCCCTGCCGTTACGATAATTTGCGCGTCTCCGGGCTGCCAGTCTTCAAGCGCGGGCGCGATTGTTTTGGCTAAGCCATCTCCTGCATCTTCTACAAATGCGACACGTGGTCCGGGAAAAAAGCTTTGTGAAGTCATTGCATCAATCAGCGCTGCGGGATCTTTGCGCAGGTCCGCTGCAGGGATGCGGGTAAGGCGCATTTCTTCTTCGCCAGCTGGGCCGATCAACGCGGCGATCACTTGTTGGCGTTTCAATGCAATTCGCATTGCATCAGGGCCATAGATCAACAGCCCAGTTTTGCCGGCATCTGGCTTGGCAAAGTAGCCATTTGCTTCGCGCGCAGATAGCTTCATGGAAGCGTTGCAGGATCAAGCAGTAGCAAGCGATCCACCAATTGATCCGCAAGAATATTCATCAAACGCTCAATTGCCGCGCGTTCTGCGGCCAGTGTTGCAGCCGTGTTGCCTGTTGCGGAATAGCCTGTGAAATTCGATACACTGCCCTTAGCGATATTCTTGCCGGTGGCAGAATTTTTCAGCGTATAGCTCAAGCTACCCACACGCTGAACGCGCGTCGTCGAACCTGTCGCAGTCGTTCCCAGACCTGCGCTAGAGTTGGATACTGAAAATGACAATGTCATAGGTGCAGGGTCTGCCCGTCCTAGCCGCGTCTCTAGGCGGCGCGTGACGAAGTAGGCGTCTTTCGTCGTGGGCGCTTTGATTAAGATACGGTTCTCGATCTGAGATCCCGCGCCTTCTGGTCCGTAGATGGGCGTGAAGTTGCAGGCGCTGACCAATAGTGACGCGCCTGCGATCAATAGATGTCTTCTGTTAAAGTACGACATTCACAATCCGCCCCGGAACAACGATCACCTTCTTGGGCGTTGCGCCATCAAGTGATTTCACCACAGCCTCATGGCTCAGCGCGATTTTTTCAACCTCTTCCTTCGGCATATCCTTGTGGACAGTGATTTCTGCGCGACGCTTGCCGTTGATTTGAATCGGTAGAGTCACGTTGCTTTCGATCAGCATCGCTTCATCCGCAATAGGCCAAGGCGCGTCGATGATTAGCCCTTCACCGCCTTGATGCGCCCAAATATCCTCTGCGAGGTGGGGTGTCATTGGGGCCATCAGTTGCGCGAGCGTCATGATCGCTTCGCGCTGTGTTTTGTGGCTGGCTTTGGATTTCGTGAGCGTTGCAGTGAAACCATAAAGCTTGGCGATTGCCGCGTTAAAGCCGAAGCTCTCAACACCGAGCGTCACATCGCGGATCGCTTTGTGCATTTCGCGCAGTAGGTCTTCGTCGCCCTCTCCCTTGGCGTCCTTGTCCATCTCGCTGATGCGATCACAGATCGACCAGACACGACCAAGATGTTTGAACGAGGCTTCTGCGCCAGAGGCAGTCCATTCAACGTCGCGCTCGGGTGGGGAATCGCTCAGAACAAACCAACGCGCGGTGTCGGCACCGAAAGCGGAAATGATGTTCAAAGGGTCAACAACGTTGTTCTTGGATTTCGACATCTTCGCAGAAGGAATGATATCCACTTCAGAGCCGTCTTCCTTGAGGAACGCCTTGCCTTCTTTCAGATCAACTTGTTCAGGGTAGTAATAAACAGGACGCCCGTTTTGGCCGTCGCGTTTATAAATCGCGTGCGTGACCATGCCTTGGGTGAACAAAGCATCGAATGGTTCAATCGCTTTTGCGGGCAAGTTGCCTGTGATCTTCATCGCGCGCGCGAAGAAGCGGGAATAGAGCAGGTGGAGAATCGCATGCTCGATCCCGCCGATATATTGATCGACGTTCATCCAATACTCAGCGTCCGCCATATCGACAGGTGTTTCTGCATTCGGCGATGTGAAGCGCGCAAAATACCAAGAGCTGTCAACGAACGTGTCCATCGTATCCGTTTCACGTTGCGCAGGGCTGCCGCATTTCGGGCAAGAACAGTTGCGCCACGTGGGGTGACGATCCAGCGGATTGCCGGGCGTGTCGAAGGTCACGTCATAGGGCAATTCAATCGGCAGGTTCTCTTTCTTTTCGGGCACCACGCCGCAGTCAGAGCAATGCACAACGGGGATCGGGCAGCCCCAATAGCGCTGACGGCTTAGGCCCCAATCGCGCAGGCGATATTTGGTGACGCCTTGGCCGATGCCGTTTTCTTCGCAGAACGCGATAGCGGCGTCGATGGCTTCATTGCCTGTCTGCCATTGCTCGCCCGCGAAACCGCCGTTGTAGAAAACCTTTTCGGTTTTTGCTGGAACGTAGGCCTCCTCGAGCTTTGGCGAGCTCTCCTCGGAAGGGAGGTAGGTGGAGGTGATCGGCAATGCGTACTTCGTTGCGAACTCGAAATCGCGTTCGTCATGGGCAGGACACCCAAAAATCGCGCCTGTGCCGTAGTCCATCATAATGAAGTTGGCGATATAGACGGGCAATTCCCACGCCGTATCAAACGGGTGACGCACGCGAAGGCCTGTATCAAAGCCTTTCTTCTCGGCTGTTTCGATCTCTTCCGCGGTGGTGCCACCTTTGCGGCAGTCCTCGTTGAACGCGAGCATCTCTGCATTGTCTTTCTCAAGCAGCTTGGCGAGCGGGTGGTCAGGCGAGATGCCAACAAAAGACGCACCGTTCAAAGTATCGGGGCGTGTTGTGTAAACCTCGATCCGATCATGGCCGTCGGGCGCATCAATCGTGGAAAACGCAAACTGGAGCCCGCGCGATTTGCCGATCCAGTTCTCCTGCATCAGCTTTACCTTAGCGGGCCAGTTATCCAGACCGTCCAAAGCACCAAGCAATTCCTCGGAATGATCCGAAATCTTGAAGAACCACTGTGTGAGTTCGCGACGCTCGACCAAAGCACCTGAACGCCAACCGCGTCCTGCCTCGACTTGCTCATTCGCAAGCACGGTCATGTCCACAGGATCCCAGTTCACCACAGCATTCTTGCGATAGACTAATCCCTCATCGAGGAAATCGAGGAACAATGCTTGTTGTTTGCCGTAATACTCTACATCGCATGTTGCGAATTCGCGGGACCAATCAATCGACAGGCCCAGCGGTTTCATCTGCTCACGCATGTCCGCGATATTAGAGTATGTCCAATCCTTTGGGTGCCCGCCAATCGCCATCGCGGCGTTCTCCGCAGGCATACCAAACGCGTCCCAGCCCATCGGGTGCAGAACGTTGTGACCTGTGCTCATCTTATAGCGCGCGATCACGTCGCCCATAGTGTAGTTGCGCACGTGGCCCATGTGGATGCGACCAGACGGGTAGGGGAACATCTCCAAAACGTAATATTTCGGCTTGGATGGATCGCGCTCTGCCTTGAAGGTATCCGCAAGGGTCCATGCCTCTTGCCATTTCGCTTCGATGGAGGTGGCGTCATAGCGTTGCATAGTAATGTCCTTTTTGCGCGTCTCGCGCCGCTAAAATACTGTTGAAACTGTGATAGGCGATGCCCTTTAAAGGGTCCAGTGCCAAGACCCCCATCAAAACGCCATTGGCGCGCCACATTGGTGTTTCTATAGTGCCCTCAAAACAAAAGCAGGCTTTGATCGATGCAGATTCTTATTATCCACCAGAATTTTCCGGGACAGTATAAACATCTTGCTCCGGCTTTGGTCGAACAAGGGCATCAAGTTTTCTCGCTTACGCCAAAAGTGGAAAAGCGTACGGTTTGGAAAGGGGTGCAATTGCTTCCCTACAAAATCAGCCGTGCATCCTCGAAAGAGATACATCCTTGGCTGGCTGATCTGGAAACCAAAGTCATTCGCGCTGATGCATGTTATCGCCAAGCGCTTGCGTGGAAGGAAAAGGGACTGAACCCAGATGTTATCCTCGCGCATCACGGTTGGGGCGAACCGATGTTTCTGAAAGACGTTTGGCCTGATGCAAAGATGGGGATTTATTGCGAGCTTTATCACCTCGATTCCGGCGAGAGCGTGAATTTCGATCCTGAGTTTGAGACGAAGGACCTGCGCAGCAATGCGCTGCGGCTGCGTTTGCGCAATCTCAACAATACTTTGCATTTTGAGGCTGCTGATGCGGGAATTAGTCCGACTGAATTTCAAGCGAGCACATTCCCAGAGCCGTTTCGCAGCGACATCAGCGTGATTCACGATGGGATCGATACGGAATTGGTAAAACCCAATCCTGATGCAGTGCTGAAAATCTCTGACGATCTGAGCCTGACGCGCGATGATGAGGTGATCACGTTTATCAACCGTAACCTTGAACCTTATCGCGGCTATCATGCCTTTATGCGGGCCTTGCCGAAACTTTTGAAAGCGCGCCCTAATGCGCAGGTTGTTCTGCTTGGGGGCGATGAGGTCAGCTATGGTTCTAAACCGCCCGCAGGAAAAACCTGGAAACAAATATATATAGATGAAGTGCGAGATCAGATCTCTGACGAGGATTGGGCGCGTGTGCATTACCTAGGTCGCGTCCCTTATGACACCTTCCTTGCGATGATGCAGGTCAGCCGTTTGCACATCTATCTGACGTATCCATTTGTTCTGAGCTGGTCCTTGCTAGAAGCGATGAGCGCTGAGGCGGCGATTCTTGCCTCTGATACCGCGCCTGTTCTCGAAGCGATCCGCGATGATGAAACCGGTATGCTCACCGATTTTTTTGATGGGGATGCTTTGGTTGAAAAAGCGAATGCTTTGCTCGAGGATCCTGACAAACGTGCGCGACTTGGCAAAGCTGCGCGTGAATTTGTGCTCAAGACCTATGATCTCAAGACGCATTGTTTGCCAACGCAACTTGAATGGGTCGCGAAACTGACTGCTAAGTAAGTTGGATTAAAGGCGGCCGTCCGCGATACGCAACTGACGTGCGCGTGCGAGGATCGCATCCTCAACCGCGCGCGCGGTGCCAACACTAACAGGACCATTACGCGTTTGAAGCGCCACATTCAAAGAACGCGCTTCTAGAGCGACGTCATTCACAAGAATCGTTGCGCGATATGCACGACCGCCGCCTGGTGGGCGACCATATCCTGTTGTGATGACACCTGAGAACGGGTCGACTGATTCTACTGGCAAAAAGCTGAGTACATCCAAAGACGCATTCCAGATGTATTTATTGACGTGCACATTTGTATTTGCGTCAGGCCGGCGCAGGACGTCCCAAATAGAAGCGGGATTTTCCAGCCCGTCGCCATCGGCTGACGCGATTTGAGAACTCGCAGCGGAACTGTTGCCAGAGCTTAAACCACCGCCACATCCCGCAAGGGCTGCACAGGCAGTGGTTAATAAAAGAAGTCGAGCGGAGCGAATGGGTGTCATTTTCCTGCCTGCGTCTTTGTTTTCTTTGTCCTAAACTCCCAAAGAATAGGGAGCAAGTGTTTTTGCTTCTATAATACTGCCAGTTCGGCGCGGGCTTGCCTAGTCGGCGTGATGTCTCGGTCAGTCACGTACACATATTAAACAGACATTTAGACCGCCGACATCAGTGTGGCAAAGCTGCACCATTTCAAAGACCTTTCTTGCGCCATGTTTTCGCGGACTTGCAATGAACCCCCGAAAAGAGTGAAACACCAATCAGACCTAGTACGGATTCCCCGGGCTAGGCACCAGAATAGAAACCCCGAGGGAAAAACGATGAAAAAAGTTCTTTTCGCTACAACAGCTCTGATCGCAACCGCTGGCGTTGCATCCGCTGACGTATCTGTAGGCGGCTACGGCTTCCTAGGTGTCAACTTTGATGGCTCCGCAAACACAACAACAATTTCTCACGCAACACGCCTGACATTCAGCGGTTCCGTAGAAACAGACTCCGGTATCTCTTTCACGGCGTCTTCGCGTATCACGATCTCTGGCAACAACGACAACGGTCAGCTTGGTCACAACAAGATCACCATGTCCTCCGGTGGCCTGAATCTCGCAGTTGGCGCAACACACGGCGCGATGAAGACAACGGCTCGTATCGCTACGTTCCACGGCTTCAACGACGGTGGCCTTTACTACACAGCTGGCGGCTCAGGCATTGACAACAACATCTCCACGCACAACGACTCCGGCAACAACATATTGATCAGCTACTCTGCAGGCGACTTCAAAGTTGCAGCATCTGCTGACGTTGCAGGCACAACGCAAGAGATCGCGGCGTCCTACACATTCAACAGCTTCACAATCGCAGCTGGTGTTGACTCCTCCGCGGGTACACGTTGGATGCTTGGCGCGAAGTACAATGGCGGCAACTGGAATGCTGGTCTTGGTACAAACAGCAACTCCGACATCGTTCTGACAGCTGGCTACGACATCTCTGACGCGACATCCATCGGCTTCGGTGTTGACGCGGCTTCCGGCAGCACAATCAACGCTGTTGGTCTCCAGGTTAAGCACGACCTTGGTGGCGCAAACCTGATCGGCGCTGTTGGTCAAGTTGGCGGCAACAACACAGTTGCTTCTTTGGGCGTAATGTTCAGCTTCTAATTTTAGAAGTTAAGCACTGCTTAAGAAGGACGGATCCCTCGGGGTCCGTCCTTTTCTTTTTGGGTGATGCGTACTACCTCATATGAGAAATCAGAGGGTCACAGTATGTCGCTGCAAGAGATTCAAGAAAAATTCGCTAAAGCTGAGAAAGAGGCGGGCCGCGCTGTTGGCAGTGCGCAGCTTATTGCTGTGTCCAAGGTGCAGCCTGACGAACGTGTCCACGCTGTTTTGAGCGAAGGCCATCGTTTATTCGGTGAAAACCGCGTTCAAGAAGCCGCTGGAAAGTGGCCAAAATTCAAAGAAGAATTTTCCGACGCCTCTGTTCATCTGATAGGCCCATTGCAAACCAACAAAGCGCGGCAAGCGATGGAATTGTTCGATGCGATCCATACAGTCGATCGCCCGAAATTGGCCAAGACTATTGCACGCCTTGCGCAAGAAATGGGGCATTGCCCTGATGTGTTCGTGCAAGTGAACACAGGTGAAGAAGAGCAAAAAGCAGGTGTTGCCCCCCAAGAGGCGGATGGTTTCATTGCTGAATGCCGTGCACTGGAGCTGCCGATCAAGGGTCTCATGTGCATTCCCCCTGCTGATGAAGAAGCGTCGTTGCACTTTGCGTTGCTTGGTAAGATTGCTGAACGTAACGGTTTAACAGGTTTGTCGATGGGCATGAGTGGCGACTTTGAGCGTGCGATTGCGTTGGGTGCAACGCATGTACGTGTTGGCTCTGCTATTTTCGGGCAGCGCGCCTACGAGCTATAAACGGGGGCTAGCCCCCGAACCCCCAGGATATTTGTAAAGAGAGGAAGCAGCGCGTTAGCGTATAATAAGACGCGTTTTTTCGGTGATTTGCGAGGTGAGTTCATGGAGATGATCACGTCGAAATGCAATGCAGCCTTCGGTTGGATAACCGGGGCGACGCCATTGATGAATGAATATGGCGGAGCCTTTTCCCGCTATCGCGTTTGGCCAGTTCCAATCCGTGACTAAGATCAGATCATAAAGAGGGTCCGCGCGGCGTAGCTTTTCATGACTATGCGAATAGGGCGCGCGCACGAGGTTGTTGTAGTGCCTATCCTTGACGTCATCAGACCAGAGATCACGGGGGCCAATCGGGAGGGCCATAGCATTCGGGCGTTTCATGCGGTCGGGTCGATAGAGCATTCCTACGATCTTGTGTGTGCCGCGCGGTGTCGCGCCATCGCCTTCGCGTTTGTCGCTTGTGATGCCACCTTTCCCGATGCTGCACGGAAATAACCGTCCTGCAAAACGCACACCTTTTGGTGTTAGCACCAGATCATTGGGGGTCACAGTAGGTGCCCTGATTTGTCAGCTTTGGTTTGTAGGTATTCTTTGTTGTGGCGATTCTCGCCGACCTTCAGAGCGACGCGTTCACTGACGGTGATGCCTGTTTTTTGCATCATATCAATCTTGGCAGGATTGTTGGTGAGTAAGCGAACGTCGCTGATGTTAAGTTGGTTCAAGAGTGCGGCACCGATGCGAAAATCGCGTTCATCATCCTCAAACCCTAGACGGTGATTGGCTTCGACTGTGTCAAAGCCCTGATCTTGAAGGGAGTAAGCACGCATCTTATTGGCGAGGCCAATGCCGCGCCCTTCTTGGTTCAAGTAAAGCAATACGCCTGCCCCCTCAGCGCCCATTTGTGCCAAAGCACCACGAAGTTGTGGGCCGCAATCACATTTGAGGGACCCCATGAGATCGCCTGTGAAACATGCAGAATGAAGCCGTGTTAGGACAGGCTTGTTTCGATCAGGCGTGCCAACGACAATCGCATAATGCTCTTCACCGCCATCATCGGGGCGGAACACATGTAGTCTACCAGTCTCGCTTACTTCCATAGGAAGGCGCGCGTGGACGATATCATTGTAGTGCGCCGACTTGCCTAGCAGCGGCTCGATTTGCACCGTGAACAGTATCGTTAGCTGATGATCTTGGGCGAATTTTACGGGGTTTTCTAGCTCTGTGATTAAAGCAGAGGGCAGTAACCGCGCGTCCTTGGTCAATTGAAGAGCGATGCGATGAGGGGTTGTGTTGCCTTCGCGCGCAGACTTGAGTGGCCCTTTCATCGGAGTGCGCAAGTCGTCTGAGGGATCCGCAAGCGCCCTGATCCAGCGTAGATCAGCGTCGGCGGGTACGATAATGCGCGCGAAATCGCCGTCGTATGCGCGGGCTTTAAGCGTTTCTGCGCGGCGCGAGGTGATCGCGAGAACGGTCTCGCCACAGAGGGCACGCGCTGCTTTCACACGCTCAAGCGTCAGCGTTTCGCTCGCTTGAACCAGAATTCCGGACGACTCAGTGACAATCACAACGGGCACACCCATACGCAAATCACCGCGTGCGCGGGCGATTTGCTCAGAAGGATCGGGCGCGAAACTCATCTTTTGATCACCGCTCTTTGAAATACTTTGCTGCTTAACCACCCTGAAAGGCGGCGAATATGAAACATATCAAGGCTCGATAACACATGGACGTGAGGGAGTGCCACAAAACTTGTCTTGAAGGGCCCTGCGTCACATCTCTAGTGCAAGCAACGAAAGTGGAGACGATCCAATGGCCCAGTTAAAGAATATCCTTCTTGTCGATGATGATGATGATCTGCGTGAGGCGTTGTCCGAACAGCTTGTCATGACAGAAGATTTTGAGGTGTTTGAAGCGGACTGTGGCGCGGCTGCGATGGAGCGCATCAAAGATTCGCTTTATGATCTGATTATCCTCGATGTGGGCCTGCCCGATACAGACGGTCGCGAGTTATGCCGCTTGATGCGTAAGCAAGGTGTGAAAAGCCCTGTCTTGATGCTCACAGGTCATGACAGTGACGCTGATACGATTCTTGGTCTTGATGCCGGCGCGAATGATTATGTGTCCAAGCCGTTTAAGTTTCCGGTTCTTCTGGCACGGATCCGTGCGCAGCTTCGTCAGCATGAGCAATCTGAGGATGCCGTATTTGGACTTGGCCCGTATACGTTCAAACCATCGATGAAGATGTTGATTACTGAGGATGATAAGAAAATCCGTTTGACTGAAAAAGAGACGAATATTCTGAAGTTTCTTTACCGTTCTTCTGAAGGCGTGGTTCCGCGTGACATCCTTTTGCATGAGGTTTGGGGCTACAATGCGGGTGTCACAACGCACACTTTGGAAACACATATTTACCGTCTTCGTCAAAAAATTGAACCAGATCCGTCAAATGCGCGCCTTCTTGTGACCGAATCTGGTGGCTATAGGTTAGTGGCTTAATCGTTAAATACGCGTGAATGGATGTTTTTTTTGATCCAAATCAAGGATTAACTTCGTATTCATGTTTAGATGATTAAGTAAGATACCTGCGCATATCCGGGTTATGATATGCACCTCCCTGTTGGACTGGCCCGGGCTTTGCCCGGGTCCTTTTTTTGTTCAAACGCTATTTTGCATTGAAATAATTGGTCCTGCTCCGCGTTTCGAAAGCGCGTCTTCAGGGTTGTAGAGCGCACAAGCATCAAGTGAGAGACAGCCGCAGCCGATACATCCATCAAGGCTGTCGCGCATCCGAGTGAGACTCGCGATGCGGTCATCCAAGTGCACGCGCAACCCTTTGGAAATACGTTCCCAGTCTTTGGCTGTTGGCGTTCTGTTGTCTGGCAATTCACTCAGCACTGTTTTGATCTGTGGAAGGGTTAGCCCGAATTGCTGGGCAATCAAAATGAAGGACACCCGCCTCACTTGCGCGCGCGCAAAACGGCGATGCCCGCCGCGATTGCGATTGGCGGTGATCAGTCCTTCGGTTTCATAAAAGCGGATCGCGGAAACCGCGAGACCGGTGCGTTCGGCCATCTGCCCGATAGTTATTTCAGAATGTTTGGTGCGCATAAAAAACCTCTTGATCTAAAGTTAACTTTAGAAATTACAAAGGGGTTAGATCAAGGATAAAGGAGCGATCTGATGGCGAGATTAGAACATGCAAACATTAATGTTGGTGACACTGCAAAAACCGCCGCATGGTTTGGGCGTGCGTTTGGATGGCGTGTTCGCTGGGAGGGGTCCACCTTTGATGGTGCGGGCTACACGATGCATGTGGGGAACGATGACGACTACCTCGCGCTTTATGAGCCTAAAGCGTCGAAAGCGGGTGGCGAGAGAGACTACAAATCGCGGGGTCAATTGAATCATGTCGGGATCGTTGTCGACGATCTGGCCGTGGCGGAAAAAGCGATACGTGCAGAAGGTTATGAGCCACATTCCCATCAAGACTATGAGCCGGGAGAGCGGTTTTACTTTTGCGACGAGAATGGGATCGAATACGAGATTGTAGCGTATGCTTGAGAGGGGGGAGGGGGCCAGCCCCCGTCACCCTTTAGGGCGACTCCCCCGAAGTTTTTTTGGAAAGATGAAGAGTGACGTTGCGGCGAAGTGGGTTACCCTTCCGAGCCGCAAAGGCCATGTTGGGCGCGAAATTTATAGGAGCGTTGAGCATGTCTGATACAGTGAAACAGGTCGTTTATTCGGAATTTGGGGATCCCAGACAAGTTTTGCGCGTTGAAGATGTGGCGCGCGTTGCGTTGAGCGAAGGACAAGCGCGCGCTGATGTTTTGCGCGCTCCGATTAACCCATCTGATTTGATTCAGATTGCGGGAAATTATGGCGTACGACCACCTTTGCCTGCGATTGCGGGTAATGAAGGTATCGGGCGGATCACTGAAGTCAGCGGTGAAGCGCGCGGGTTGCAAGTTGGTCAGCTTGTGCTGTTGCCAGCTGGTGCAGGGACTTGGCGCAGCGAGGTCGTTGCATCCGCCGGCGCGTTTGTTGCGATGCCAGAGGGCGATGTTGATCAGCTCTCGATGATGATGGTGAACCCTGCCACCGCACAACTTTTGTTGACGGATTTTGTGGATTTGTCTGAGGGGGATTGGATCATCCAAAGTGCCGCGAATTCTGCGGTGGGCACATATGTCGTGCAACTCGCCAAAGCGATGGGTGTGAAGACGGTTAGCGTTGTGCGTCGCGAGAGTGCTGTGCAAGGCCTGCTCGATCACGGTGGTGATGTTGTGTTGGTCGATGGCCCTGATTTGGTGAAGCGCGTGATCCAAGCGACCAATCGCGCGAAGATCAAGCTCGCTTTGGATGCTGTGGCGGGTGAAACATTTGGACGCCTTGGCGAGTGTCTAGAGATTGGCAGAACGCTGGTGAATTATGGGGCGATGTCGAATGAACCTGCGTCCATGCAAGCGGGCGCGATGATCTTCCGTGACGTCCGTATCCGTGGCTTTTGGCTGGTGAACTGGTTCGAACGCGCAAGCAAGGAAGAGCGTATGGGGGTCCATGCAGCCCTGACCAAAGCCGTCGCCACGGGTGCGCTTCATGCGCCGATTGATCGTGTGTTCGCGCTTGAGGATATTAGTGAAGCCGCACGCTACACATGGGCGGGCGAGCGCACAGGAAAAGTGCTGCTTGCGCCGAACGGCATCTAGGCTAGTTTGGCGCGACTTCATCTCGAAAAGGACGCGCCATGAGCTTTACTCTCGCCACTTGGAACATCAACTCGGTGCGCTTGCGCGAGCCAATTGTGTGCAAATTGTTGCAGGAGGAAGCGCCCGATGTATTGTGCTTGCAAGAGTGCAAATCGCCCGTTGAATTGATCCCGATGGAGGCGTTTGCCGCGCTCGGCTACACCCATATGGTTGCGCGTGGTCAGAAGGGCTACAACGGCGTCGCGATCCTGTCCAAGTTGCCGATTAAAGAGGTCGGCGCAGAAGATTTTGCCAGTCTCGGTCATGCGCGCCACATCGCGGGGCAGTTAGAGAATGGCGTGACGATCCATAACTTCTATGTGCCTGCGGGCGGCGACGTGCCGGACCGTGAAAAGAATGAGAAGTTCGGCCAAAAGCTCGACTACCTCACAGAGATGCGCGACTGGTTCAAAGCGAGCTCGCCGAAGAAATCTATCCTCGTGGGCGATCTTAACATTGCCCCGCTTGAGGAGGATGTTTGGGATCACAAGAAGCTTCTGAAGATCGTGTCGCATACGCCCATCGAGGTGGAGCATTTTAACGATGTGATGGCGGCAGGCGATTGGCATGATGTGACCCGCGCGGATATTTCTGAGGGCAAGCTCTACAGCTGGTGGTCCTACCGCGCGAAGGATTGGGACGCGGCAGATAAAGGGCGCCGTTTGGACCATGTGTGGGCGACGGGTGATATCAAAGCCGCTGCGCATTCTTCGCGGGTTCTGCGCGATGCGCGCGGGTGGGAGAAACCGTCCGATCATGCGCCAGTGTTCGCGACATTTGATCTTTGATCCAGCCCCCTTGCGAAAAAGGGGTCGATGGGCCATCTAAAGCCCAACACGATACATAGACGGGACGCGGTAAAATGATTGAACTAGGCGGGGGCGCAGCGGCGCCAGTGGGCGATCTGATCAAGGATGTGAACGAAGACACGTTCATGCAAGACGTCGTTGATGCGAGCCAAGAGGTGCCTGTCATCGTTGATTTCTGGGCCCCTTGGTGCGGCCCATGCAAGACGCTTGGCCCTGCGTTGGAGGCTGAAGTGACGGCAGCCAAAGGCGCGGTCAAAATGGCGAAGATCGATGTGGATCAGAACCAGATGATCGCGGGTCAGATGCAAGTTCAATCGATCCCTGCCGTGTTTGCCTTTTACAAAGGTCAGCCGATTGATGGGTTCCAAGGCGCTTTGCCACCCTCTGAGATCAAGGCGTTTGTCGAGCGTGTGATTGAAGCTGGCGGTGGTGATGCATCCGGTGGGTTGGATGACGCGATTGAGGCGGCGGCGGTGATGCTCGAAGAGGGTGACGCAAGTGATGCGGCGCAAACTTTTGCGGCGATCCTCGAAGAAGACGATCAATGCGTGGCCGCCTATGCGGGACTTGCGCGCTCTCATTTGGCGATGGATGAAGCGGATCAGGCCGAAGCCGTTCTAAACGGTGTTCCTGCAGAAATTTCTGGCGATGCAATGATCGAAGCGGCGTTCGCGCAACTGGAACTCGCGCGCCAAGCGGCGCAGGCGGGGCCACTCGCTGAACTTACCGCTGCGGTTGAGGCCAATCCTGACGATCTGCAAGCGCGCTTTGATCTTGCGACAGCGCTGAATGCGAACAATCAGACACAAGACGCTGTCGACGTATTGCTCGAAATTTTCCGTCGTGATCGCGAGTGGAATGACGGCGCTGCCAAGACGCAACTCTTCACGATTTTCGACGCGATCAAGCCAGAAGATCCAATTGTCCTTAATGGGCGACGTAAATTAAGCTCAATGATATTTGTCTAACGCGACGCGCGGGCTAGGTCGTTTTATATGATAAAAATCGGTGACCTTCCGGACATGCTTCCGGCCTTTCCTCTGCCCGGCGCGCTGCTTTTGCCGCGTTCGTGCTTGCCTTTGCACATCTTTGAGCCGCGCTATCTCGCGATGATCGATGATGCTTTGAAAACACAAGGGCGGCTCATTGGGATGATCCAGCCTAATCCGGGTCGTGCTGGCGACGAAAAGGGTCTTCACACCATCGGGTGTGCTGGTCGTATTACCCAGTTTTCTGAAACAGAAGACGGGCGATACATGCTTACGCTTGCTGGCGTTTCGCGTTTCCGTCTTTTGGGTGAAGTCGATGGGTTCGCACCTTATCGCCGTATTGAAGTGAACTGGGATGGGTTCGAGCAAGATCGCAAAGCGTCCGAGCGTGACGTGGCTTTTGATCGCGAGAAATTCCTGAACCTTCTCTCAAAATACTTCACTTACCGCGATCTTAGCGCCGATTGGGAAATGTTGAAGGATGCGGATGACGAATTGTTGGTAAATTCGCTCTCTATGATGCTCGAATTTGAACCAGAAGATAAACAGGCGCTTTTGGAAGCGCCGAGCCTATCAACACGTCGCGAAACCTTGGTGACGCTGATCGAGTACTTCCTGCGTGGCGGGGATGCAGAGGAAATGATGCAATGATTGATCAAGACAGCCCAGCCTTTGATCCGCATATGTTAGAGGCTTTGATATGCCCGCATACTCAAGGTCGTTTGGACTATGATGCTGCTGCGCAAGAGTTAATCTCGAAAAAAGCGGGTTTGGCGTTTCCTATTCGCAACGGCATTCCTGTGATGCTGATTGATGAGGCGCGCAAGCTCTAGAGCGCGCGCCCTGTCATCAGTTTTGGCAGATCGCCTGTGAGCCCTGCTGCTTCACGCATAAAGTTACGGCGCAAGCTCGGGACAGAATTGATCAACCCCATTCCCAAGTCACGCCCCATGCGCAAAATCGGGATATCGTTTGAGAACAACCTGTTAAACGTATCTGTCGCCATAGCGAGCGTTGCCGTATCAAAGCGGCGCCATTGCTGGTAGCGCTCCAAAACAAGTGGTGACGCAATATCTTCACCGCGACGCACAGCCATGATCATCACTTCTGCCAAAGCTGCCACGTCTCGCAAACCAGCGTTCAGCCCTTGCCCCGCAATCGGATGCACGCCGTGCGCAGCATCGCCAATCAACGCCAAACGCGCGCCAATGAAGCTATTCGCAATCGTCAGGTTCAGCGGATAGGTGAACCTCGTGCCCGCGAGTTTGATCTCGCCTAGGAAATCGCCAAATGCAGGGCGCAGAGCATTCAGATAATCGGCATCCTCTAACGCATTGATGCGTTTGGCATTGTCCTCGGTTTCGCTCCAAACGATAGAACTGCGATTGCCCGTCAGCGGCAAAATCGCCAAGGGACCAGAGGGCATAAAGAACTGATGTGCGATGCCGCCGTGGGGTTTTTCATGCTCAATCGCGCAGACAAGTGCGGTTTGACCGTAGCCCCAACCTGTGCGCTTTATCTTTGCACGCTCGGCTGTGCCGCTCCGCCGTCCATCTGATCCAATCAGAACACGACCCTTCAAAACTTCGCCCGAAGCGAGCGTAACTGAGGCGCCATCAGAGGTATCCTGTGCAACAACCCTCTCTTGATGGCGCAATGTGATCAGCGGCTCCGCCTCCATCGCGTCCAGAAAAGCACGGCGCAGATAACGGTCCTCGACCAAATAGCCCATCGGTCCTTCTTCGATCTCTGCATGATCAAAGTGCAGGAAAAACGGCGAAGGCCCTTCGCCCGCGCGTCCATCGGTGACTTTTATCTCGAGCATGGGTTGTGCGTTATCAGCCAAGCCGTCCCACAATCCAATCGCGCTCAATAAACGCTGCGACGTAAGCGCAAGCGCATAAGAACGCCCGTCAAAACCACGCGCTTTTCGATCACCTACAGGAAGCGCGTCAATAACCGTGCTGCTCAGTCCCCCTTGGGCCGCCGCAAGTGCCAAAGCAGGGCCGTTCAGACCGCCGCCAACAATGATGAGATCGCTATCAATTTCCATGACTTTCAATATGGGTGCGCGCGCAGGATTGTCCATGCGCGTCTCTGTCGCTACCCTGCGATGAAAGGGAGAATTGCGATGCAAAAATGGTTAAAGATGAGCGCTGCGGCACTTGGCCGTGGGATTGACGCGGGTGAGATTGATCCGGTTGATTTGGCGCAAACCTATCTCGATGCCGCCGCCGCGCACCCGATGAGCCACCGCATCTATGCGCGCCTCACGCCTGAGCGCGCTATTGCTGAGGCGACTGCCGCAAGTATGCGCGCCAAAGCAGGTCAGCGTTTGTCCCCGCTTGATGGCGTTCCGATCAGTTGGAAGGATTTGTTTGATACGGCTGGAATCGCGACTGAAGCAGGCAGCGCTTTGCTCAAGGATCGTGTGCCGAACGAGGATGCCGAAGTCTTGCGCGCCTCAACCATGATGGGCACCGTTTGCATCGGCAAAACCCACATGAGCGAGTTGGCTTTTTCTGGTCTCGGCTATAACCCGATCACTGCGACCTCCCCTTGTGTACATGATCCTGATGCGGTCTCTGGCGGATCATCCTCTGGTGCTGCGGCCTCGATTGCGCATAACATTGCCCCCCTTGCGATTGGCTCTGACACGGGCGGCTCTGTGCGTTTGCCCGCATGCTGGAATGACCTTGTCGGTTTGAAAACCACTGCTGGGCGTGTGTCGCTCAAAGGCGTTGTTCCTTTGGTGAAAAGCTTTGATACAGTCGGTCCCTTAGCGCGCACGGTTGAAGATGCGGCCCTCGCGCTGGCATCTTTGGAGGGCACAAGCGCCGCTGATTTGAAGGGTGCGACGCTCAAGGGTGCGCGGTTTGCAGTTTTGAAAACACTGGCTCTGGATGACGTGGCGCCTGAACCGCTCGCGGCCTTCAACGCTGCTGTCGCCAAGCTCAAAGCGGCAGGCGCAGAGATCACCGAAATCGAAGCGCCCGAAGTGGTCGAGGCAATCTCGAACGCAGGTCCGCTTTATCCCGGGGAAGCCTACGGTATGTGGCGCAAAGACATCGAAGCTAACCCGGATGTTATGTATGCGCAAGTCTTGGGACGTTTTCGCGCAGGTGCAAGTTTTTCGGCACCTGATTATGTCGCTGCTTGGGAAGCCCTGAACGCGCTGCGCGACATTTGGAACGTACGCATCGCAGGATTTGACGCGGTGCTCATGCCGTCTTGCGCAATCATGCCCCCCCAAATTGCTGACCTCGAAGCCGATGAAGCGTTTTATGTGGAACGCAACCTCGCGGCTTTGCGCAATACGCGTATCGGCAACCTCATGGGCTGCTGTGCGTTAACCTTGCCGACAGGCGCGCCAAGCTGTGGAATCATGCTCAATACACTGCCCTTCCAAGAGGAGCGTTTGCTCCGCATCGGTGCCGCATCAGAAGCGGTTCTGGCCTAAAAGCCACAAGTCTTTCTTAAACTTGCGCTTTTTGTTGGACGCGAGGCACAGCCTTAGGTTACTTTAGTCTCAACGGGGCGCCTATGATCCCGACATTGAGGCAGTTAACTATGTTTCCCGAGCGGTTTTCGAACCTTCCGGCGTACGCATTTCCGCGTTTACGCACGCTTTTGGACCATCATACACCGGGCGGTGATGTGGTGCATATGACCATTGGCGAGCCGAAACATGCCTTTCCTGATTGGGTTTCGGGCGTAATCGCCGAGAATGCCGCAGGTTTTAATAAATACCCGCCGAATGATGGCAGCCCAGAGTTGCTTGCCTCTATCGCGGGTTGGATGCAGCGCCGTTTTGGTGCGGAGGTTGATCCTGATACTCAAATTATGGCGCTCAATGGCACGCGCGAAGGGCTCTACAATGCTGCTATGGCGCTGTGCCCCGAGACAAAGAACGGTGCGCAGCCGCTCGTTCTGACGCCCAACCCTTTTTACCAAGTTTACATGGTTGCTGCGATTTCTGTGGGAGCCGAGCCACACTTCGTCAATGCGACGTCTGCTTCCAATCACTTGCCTGATTTCAAGGCGCTGCCTGAAGATGTGTTGAAACGTACCGCAATTGCTTACATGTGCTCGCCTGCGAATCCGCAGGGCGCTGTCGCGGATGAGCAGTTCTGGCGCGATTTGATCACCTTAGCTGAGCAGTATGATTTCCAAGTTTTCGCGGATGAGTGCTATTCTGAGATTTACCGCGGTACGGCCCCGACAAGTGCAATGAAGGTTGCACAAGATATGGGTGCTGATCCCGAACGCGTTGTGGTGTTTCACTCGTTGTCCAAGCGCTCAAACATGCCGGGCCTGCGCTCTGGCTTTGTGGCAGGCGGTTCCGAGAGCATCGCGCGCATCAAACAATTGCGCACGTATTCCGGTGCGCCGCTTCCATTGCCACTTCAGAAAGTGGCTGAAAAAGCATGGGCCGATGACACGCATGTCGATGAAAATCGCGCGCTATATCAAGAAAAATACCGCATCGCGGATGAGATTTTCGGAACTGTTCAAGGCTACCAAGGGCCAGAAGCAGGTTTCTTCCTTTGGCTTCCTGTTGAGGACGGCGAAGAGGCTGCTCTGAAACTGTGGAAAGAAACGGGCGTGCGCGTTCTTCCGGGCGAATATCTCAGCAAAGACACTGATCAAGGCAATCCTGGTAAAGAATATATCCGGGTCGCCATGGTGGCCCCAAAAGACGAAATGCAGCGGGGATTAATCCAAATCCGCGACTGCCTATTCGCATAAAAACGAGGAAACCGAATGGCATATCAGGCACGGGGACGCGATCCGCTTTTGGACAGCAACATGCAGGCCATGATTGAAAAGCGTGGTAAAGAGATGATCGGCGCCGCGTTGATTATCTTTGGCATTTTGGCGGCGATGGTTGTTGGCTCTTACACGCCCACGGACCCGAGCTGGTTGTCTGCGACGGATGCGCCTGTGCAAAACTGGCTCGGCCAATTGGGCGCCTCGATTGCCGCACCTTTATTCATGATCGTTGGCAAAGCGGCTTGGGTTATTCCTGTTGTTTCTCTTGGTTGGGGCGTTCGTTTCGTTTTGCACTTTGGCGCTGAACGCGCGCTGGGCCGTATTATTTTCCTACCCATCGCGGTTGTTGTCTGTGCGGTTTACATGTCCTCGCTCGTTCCCGGTGCAGGTTGGACGCACACCTTTGGCCTTGGTGGCTTGTTCGGCGATACTGTTTTGGGTGCCTTCCTGACGTTCTTGCCGTTCAGCGCGACTGTTGGCTTGAAATTGATCGCCTTTTTCCTAGCGATTGCGACGGTTGCGATGCTCGCTTTTGTACTTGGCGCCACTCGCTATGAGCTAAAAGAAAGTGCGCGGTTCCTCGCGATTGGCGTTGTCGTGACTTATATGATGGCGATGCGCTTGATCGGCAAAGGCGCAAAAGGGGCTGTTGGCGCTGCAAGCACTTTGCAGGCGCGCCAAACAGAAAAACGCGATGCTTTGCGCGCCGAAGATGAAGCGCGCGCCGCGCGCCGTCTCGCCGATGAACCACGTATGAGCCACATTGCATCTGAGCCTGTGATCGAACCCGTTTACGAAGAGCCAGAGCCTGCTCCCGAGAAAGAGAAACTCGGCCTTTTGGCGCGCATGCCGTCTTTAATCAAACGCGCAGATCCGATGCCAGAGCCGGAATTGGTAGAGCAACAAGCGCTCGAAAACTATGCCGAAATGCCAACGGATGATCGCATCAAGAGCAAGATTTCCAACGTCATTAAGAGCCGCGCGCGCAACCATATGGTCACGCAACCACCTGTATCTTCGCATCCTGCAAAGTCGCGCAGTCGTGGCCCGATCCCGCTTGTTGTGGACACAACTCTGCCGAATATGCGTGTTGAACCACCTTTGAGCGCGTCTTTGATTGCGCAACCGCCTTTGGCAGAAATGGCAGAGCCAAGCGCATTGGCGTTTACGTCCGCACGCATGGAGGCGGTCGCTGAACCTGCGGAACCTGTTGAAGCACCGATTATGCAAGAGCCGGTGGCGCAAGCCCCGGCATTTCTAAGCGCGTCTTATCAAACTCAGCCCCCCCTTGAGCAGCCTGTTCCGCAGGAACCGATGGCCTACGTTGCACCTGCCGCATCGATGCCTGAGCCGACACTAGCGCCTGTGACAAGTTTTGATGCGATGCCGACGGAATACTTGCCGACGCCGGAACTTGCAGATGTGCCAAGCTTTGAAAGTGCGCCGCTTGTCACGGAAGAAGAGATTGCGACGTTTGCACCGCTGCCTGATCCAGTTCCAGCGCCTGCGCCCAAAAGCGTCGTGCAACACGCGCAGCGCAAGCCCATGCAACCCTCTACACGGGCCAAAGCCGAAGCGCAGCCAACGTTGAAATTTGCAGACAGCAAAGAGGCGTTCGAGCTACCACCGCTTAACCTGTTGGAAAGCCCCAGCACTGTGCAGCGTCATCACCTCAGCGATGAAGCGCTGGAAGCAAACGCGCGTATGCTTGAGGCGGTTCTGGATGACTATGGGGTCAAAGGCGAAATCGTTTCTGTGCGCCCTGGTCCGGTTGTTACCATGTACGAACTTGAGCCTGCGCCGGGCCTCAAAGCATCCCGCGTTATCGGTCTGTCTGACGACATCGCGCGCTCCATGTCTGCCTTGTCCGCACGTGTATCTACTGTTCCGGGTCGCTCTGTGATCGGTATCGAACTCCCGAATGAGAACCGTGAAAAGGTTGTTCTGCGCGAGATCCTCTCAAGCCGAGACTTTGGCGATGGTCAGCAGAAACTCCCACTCGCTTTGGGCAAAGATATTGGTGGCGATCCTATCGTAGCCAACCTTGCCAAGATGCCCCACCTTTTGATCGCGGGTACAACCGGTTCAGGTAAATCGGTTGCGATCAATACGATGATCTTGTCCTTGCTCTACAAGCTGACGCCGGAAGAGTGCCGCCTGATCATGATCGACCCGAAGATGCTGGAACTTTCCGTCTATGACGGCATTCCACACCTTCTAAGTCCTGTTGTGACCGACCCGAAAAAGGCGGTTGTCGCGTTGAAGTGGACTGTGGGCGAGATGGAAGAGCGCTATCGCAAAATGTCCAAAATGGGCGTGCGTAACATTGATGGGTATAACTCTCGTGTCGCGGATGCGCTGGGCAAGAACGAAATGTTCTCGCGCACCGTGCAGACGGGTTTTGACGATGAAACGGGTGAACCGATCTTCGAAACGGAAGAGACGCAGCCAGAGAAAATGCCCTACATCGTGGTCGTTGTCGACGAGATGGCCGACTTGATGATGGTTGCCGGCAAAGAAATCGAAGCGTGCATTCAGCGCCTTGCGCAGATGGCGCGTGCTTCTGGTATCCACTTGATCATGGCGACACAGCGTCCGTCCGTGGATGTTATCACAGGTACGATCAAGGCGAACTTCCCAACGCGTATTTCGTTCCAAGTGACCTCAAAAATCGACAGCCGCACAATTCTGGGCGAAATGGGTGCTGAGCAACTGCTTGGTATGGGCGATATGCTCTACATGGCAGGTGGTGCAAAGATTACGCGTTGCCACGGCCCGTTCGTGTCCGATGAGGAAGTTGAAGAAATCGTCAACCACCTCAAAGGTTACGGCCCGCCAAACTACATGAGCGGTGTTGTTGAAGGTCCGTCAGAAGATGCGGCAAGCAGCATCGACACGGTTCTGGGCCTTGGTGGCAACACCGATGGCGAAGATGCGCTTTATGATACCGCGGTTGCGATTGTGGTTAAGGATCGCAAATGTTCGACGTCATACATCCAGCGCAAACTGGCGATTGGCTATAACAAAGCTGCGCGCTTGGTTGAGCAAATGGAGGACGAAGGTCTCGTTTCCCCTGCAAACCATGTGGGTAAACGTGAGATACTCGTTCCCGAAGCGCAATAACGGCAGTCCTTCGCCGCTCTCACATTCGTGAGAATGGCGTGGGGTGTACCTGTGCGTTGGAATGGTTAAGTAGGTTGTATGAATATTAGAACGCTCCTCCCCGCTGTTGCGATCGTGCTGGCCACTGCATTGCCTGCCGCTGCGCAGCAAATCTCGCTGAATGCGATTTCGAATTATCTGAACAATCTTCAGACCGCCAAAGGTGCGTTCACGCAAGTGAATGACGATGGCACGATTTCTACCGGGACGATCTATATCAAGCGGCCCGGACGCATCCGGTTCGAGTATAACCCGCCTGACAAACAGCTTGTTCTGGCAAGTGGCGGCGCTGTGGTGATCTATGATCCCAAAACCAATGAGCCCCCTGAAACTTACCCGCTTGCGCGCACACCTTTGTCGATCATCTTGGCGAAGAACGTAAATCTTTCTCGCGCGCGTATGGTGGTGGGTCACAAGAGCGATGGCAAATCCACGACAGTCAAAGCGCAAGATCCAGAGCATCCAGAATACGGCAACATCGAATTGGTGTTCACGGCTAACCCTGTCGAGTTGCGCCAATGGGTCATCAATGATGATGGTGGCAATCGCACGACAGTGATTTTGGGCGAGTTGGACAAGAAAGCGCGGATGAACAATTTATTGTTCAATCCTGATTCCGCGCTTCCTCAGGGCAGTGATCGCTAAACGCGACAGCCTCTTAGCTGGTTTTTGTACTTGAACGAGCGCTCGTCGATTTCACCCGCGATACGCATCAGCCAGCTCTTGCCGTAAAAACTGCCGCGCTTATAGCCGGTGTGACCCTCATGATAGGCCAGATACTGATTGCGCGCATCATTGAGTGAAATGCCGTTACGTTCACGGCTAAGATTCATGTACCACCCCATAAAATCTGAGGCGTCCTCAATACGATCACGTCTCGCAGAGCGTTTGCCCTGATCGACCTGGTATTCTTTCCACGTGGCATCAAGCGCTTGGGCATAGCCAAACGCAGAACTTTGACGTCCCATCGGAATGACGCCAAGCGTGTATTTCAACGGCGTGCGCGCATCGCCGATGAATTTGCTTTCTTGATACATGGCGGCCATTTGCACATGAATGGGAACGCCCCATTTGCGCTCTGCCTTCTTGAAGGCTTTCATATAGGCAGGTCGCTCTTTTGCGATACTGCACGCATTATCAAGGTTTCGGGGCGCGGAAAACTTTCCTCCGCCGCCGCCGCAAGATGCGACCAAGCTCAAAATCACCAGGGCGCGAAAGAATCTGCTCATTGGCCTCTCGCTTTGTACTATTTTTATATTTTCTTTATAATAGCGTAAAATGCTGCGATGCAAAATGACTTTCGCTTGAGGTCTGCACGCTAAAGCAGAAACGTCAGCAACAGCGGTATTGCGGCAACGGACATCAGCGTGGACACGACGACCAAACCTGCAACCGCCTCCGAATCGCCACCATATTTTTCGGCAAGAAGGTAGGCGGTGACGGCGACAGGGGTGGCGGTTTGAAGGATTAGAACTGCGAGCGGAACATCGCTAAGCCCAAGCGCGAGACCAATCACCAAAGCGACACCCGCGCAAACGAGGTATTTTACAAACGACAGAACAAATGCCTGCGCTATGCGCCCCGGTTTCAGCCGGGCAACCGCAACACCAAGTGTGATCAGCATCAAAGGAATCGCCATCTGACCGATCAGATCAAGCGTATTGGTGAAAAAATCAGGCGTACGCCACCCCTGCCACAAGAACAAAGTCCCCAGCAAAGTCGCGCCGACCATCGGTTCTTTCAGCGCTTTCATCAGGCTGCCACCACCAGACACGACCCAAATCCCGAACGTAAAAGAAAAGATCGCAGAGACTGCAAAAACAATCATCGCATAACCAAGCCCTTCCGCGCCAAAAGCGAAAAGCGCGAGAGGCAGCCCAAGGTTGCCAGTATTTCCAAAGGTAAATGGCGCGAGATAGGTTTGCTGACGCATCTTCAGCGCCCAAAACCCAATCGCCCCAATCGCCGCAATCGCTGCATGGGCAGCGATGCTGGCGATCAAAAGCGTGGTTAATGCGCTCGGGTTAATCTCGGTTTTCATCAATGCTGTGAAGATCAGGCAGGGCACGGCAAGTGTCATCGCCAGCCGTGTGACGAACTCGACACGGTACTCAAAGCCAAGTTTCACCCAGCTAAACCCAATCAACGCCAACAGAAAAACGGGCGCGACGATCTCAAGCACTGTCACAAAGATGATCACAAACTGTTTCCCTGAAAAATGGCTCAAAAATTGGACAAGACGCCCTTGAATTGGGTACTAACCAAATGTAGGAGCTGCAATGCAATGATGATCGCGCACTCAAAATATCACCTCGGGCAAATCGTCCGACACAAAAAGCACCCGTTTCGCGGCGTGGTTTTTGATGTCGATCCGACGTTCAACAATACTGAAGAGTGGTACGATGCGATTCCTGAGGATAGTCGGCCCAAACGTGAGCAGCCCTACTATCACCTGCTCGCAGAAAATGATCAGAGCTATTATGTGGCGTATGTGTCAGAGCAAAACCTGATCGCTGATTATTCAGGCGAACCTGTGGACCACCCTGATATCGAGGATCTGTTCGGCCCCATCGAAGACGGGACCTATCCGTTGCATTTCCAGCTGAATTAATAGCCCAACGCGCATCCGTCTTTTCTTGGATCAGATGCGCCAATGAGAACGCCATTTTCACTTATCTTGATCGACTGAGCGCCACCAATAGGTCCGTTAGGCACTTCGATTTTGTGACCAAGATCGGTCAATTCTGCGCGCACTTGCTCGCTATAACCCTTCTCTATTTTGAGGACACCGCCATCTGCAAAGGCGCGGGGTGCATCAATCGCGCTTTGCGCGTCCATGCCGAAGTCGTTCAAATTTGAAAGGAAACGTGCGTGCCCATTGGGTTGATAGGCGCCGCCCATCACACCAAAGGGCATCGTCGGTATTCCATTTTCAGCCAGCATCCCCGGGATAATCGTGTGCATGGGTCGCTTTCCTGCGCCCAGCTCATTGGGATGACCTTGCTCCAACGTGAAACCAGCACCGCGGTTTTGTAGCAGAATTCCGAATTTCTCAGAGGCGATGCCAGAGCCAAATCCATGAAAAATAGAATAAATTAGAGAAACGGACATGCCGTCGCGATCCACCGCAGTGATGTAGATCGTGTCTTTGTGAACCGCTTCGCTGAGGGCTGCCGCAGAAGGCATTGCGCGCTTGGGATCAATCAAAGCCGCAAGTTTTTCCGCAGTTTCAGGCGCAAGCATGTGGTCAAGTTTTGTCGTGTGATCCGGATCGGCAAGAAAGCGATTGCGTGCATCATAGGCAAGCTTCGTCGCCTCTGCTTCGATGTGCGCACGTTGGGTTCCAAATGGGTCCATCGCAGCGATGTCGAAGTGTTTCAAGATATTGAGCAACAAGATTGCCGTCGCACCTTGGCCGTTTGGCGGATGCTCGAACAATTCTGTACCTTTGTATGTGCCGCTAACGGGTGTCGTTTCGTTAGAGCTGACATTTGCAAAATCGCTCGCAGTGTGGACTCCGCCAAGCGTGTTTAGCGCGTTGAGCATATCTTCTGCGATTTCGCCTTCATAGAAAGCTTTGACGCCATCTTTCGCGACCCGCTTTAAAACTTCAGCTTGGCCGGGCGCACGAAATATTTCGCCTGCTTTTGGCACTTTGCCGTTTATCAAGTAGTGGGTTTTACCCGCGCCTTGCAGTGCTTTGGACGCATCCAACCAGTCAAACGCAACGCGCGGCGCGACGGGAACACCTTCTTGCGCGTAGTGGATTGTCGGTGCGAGCAACACATCGAGCCCAAGTTTTCCCCATTTTTCACTCATTTCGGCAAAGGCGTGCATCGCTGTTGGGATAGTCACAGCGTCGGCGCCAAAAAGTGGGACGGTTTCATGCCCTTGCGCACGCAGGTTTTCAGCACTTGCGGCAGCAGGCGCGCGACCGGATCCGTTGTAAGCATGGATTTTGTTGGAATTCGCAGGCGAAATCAGCGCGAACAAATCACCGCCTATTCCTGTCATTTGCGGTTCACAAATGCCCAGAACGAAGGCCCCCGCGATAGCAGCATCCATCGCTGAGCCGCCACGTTTAAGAATATCGATACCTACAGCAGCCCCTAACGGATGCGAGGTTGCACACATGCCATTGCTTGCAAAAACTTCGGAACGACCAGGGAAATGAAAATCGCGCATATCGTCTCTCTCAATAAGTTAAGAGAGAGCATAGGTCGGACCATCCAACTTGCCAATCAATCAACTTGTTTGAGGGAGGTTCCCAGCGTCGCGTACTGGGTGGGGGCAATTAACACGCGACGCTGGAATGAAGCTATATGCAGCTACAAGAATGGGTATGACTATGCTTCGGGGCCGATGTTTGGTGTGAATGAGGCAATATTTGGTCATTCGGCTGCGTCGTATAATATAGTGCTACCATCGGTCGGCAGGCGGTAAAATTTGCTACTCCAGATTGCGCTGCTGTGCGCTTAGCGCAGCGATTCTCTCGCGCTATGAGTCGCGCGTGAATTGGTCATCGCGCATGAACGCTCTTAGATATTAGCGAAAGCTACTCTGAAACGGAGAATGTTGCGACCTTGGTCGCGCTTATACATCAGCATCGTTGTCATATCGCGGATCAAGCCCCAACCGAATCCACCCTCTGGTAGCTGGTTTCTGTCGGCTTCAAGATCGTGCTCTTTTTTCGAAGGGATTTCGCCACCAGGCAAGGGTTTTCCTTGATCACAGACCTCAAATCGCAGCTCTTGTTCGGCTTTGGTGCAGGCCAATGTTACCGTGCCGCTGACATTCAACGGGTAGGCATGTTCGACAATGTTATTCGCAACCTCGGCCAAAATAATTTCAACCGTGCCAATTGTGAGATCATCAACCGCCAGTGCCTTTAGAGAGGCGCGCAATGACAACAAAGCGCGCCGCACAGATATTTCCGTAGCAGGGAAGACCAAATGAATATCAGGCTGCGCAGGTGTGTTTGGCATGAGATGCATGGGTTCTATAAAAGAGCCATCAGGCACTTTTAGCCTCATCTATTTGGACGGCTTCATGTGGTGATTTGAAAATCTTGAAAACACGTTCCATTCGCGTCAAGGCAAACACTTTCGACACAATCGGTGTCAATCCAGCGAGATGCAAAGGGCGTTCTTTACCAAGTTGCTTCATCGACGCAACGATCGCGCCTAGCCCGCTTGAATCAATGAAATCCACCTGAGACAAATCGAGCACCACAGCCGTATCTTGGTCGGCGGTGAGTTCGCGCACGGTATCTTTGAACTGGATCGCCGCCACGGCATCAATCCGTTGCGCGTGGACAGTTAAAATCTGAAGATCGCCAGTCGTTTCGCTTGTAATGTTCATCTTAATCTTGCCTGTTTTGGAAAACCTGCGATCACAGCTAGAAGCAATTGGTTACGATTCGGTGAGCGACATGACTAAAATCAACTACAAAGATTTACGCGCAGCAATCTTGTCTTTGACCAGTAATGAGACTGATGAAATCGCGTTGATGGCGACTTTTGTCTGCGAGTTGCACCATAGCGATGCGCGGTTTGATTGGACCGGTTTTTACCGCGTCACTGAACCGGAGCTTCTTAAGATCGGGCCCTATCAAGGGGGACATGGTTGCCTCGTTATTCCATTCAATCGTGGCGTTTGCGGCGCAGCTGCGCGCAAAAGAGAAACACAGTTGGTCGCCGATGTGGATATGTTCGAGGGACATATCGCATGTGCGAGTTCCACCCGTTCAGAACTGGTTATTCCTGTGCAAAATAAAGCTGGCCGATTGCTTGGCGTACTCGATATCGACAGCGATCAACCCGATGCGTTTACTCAGGAAGATGCAGATAATTTGAGCCATCTTTTGAGCGAAGTCTTCGCACTCGTTCGCTAGATCACCTCTTGCACTTTAACAAATCTAATCGCCGTGAAAAAAACCTTTGATTTTTCATACGTGTTCAGCTTTGGTGAAAAATAGGAACCATTTTTCACGAAAGCCTCGAATCGCACATGATCCAATCGGATTTAACCAAGACCAAAAGCCTCGGCGCAGACCTGCGGGCATTGCGCAAAGCGCGTGGTTTGACGTTGAGCGATTTGGCGAGCGCATTGGATCGCTCTGTTGGCTGGGTGTCTCAGGTCGAGCGCGATCTCTCAGAGCCGTCGGTCTTCGATCTCAAGCAGATTGCGAAGACGCTTGAAGTGCCAGTTTCCATTCTTTTTGGGCAAGCACAAACCCCAGCCCAAGAAGCGGGGATCATCGTGCGCAAGCATGCGCGCCGTCCCATAGGTTCGAAAGAACAGGGGTTGGTTGAAGAACTGCTGTCTCCAGACTTGACCGATGATTTCGAGATGGTGCATTCCACCTTTGATTCCGGTGCGACCATGGAAGAGGCGGTGACACGCCCCACGCAAGAAGTGGGGTATCTGGTGTCGGGCAAGCTTGATCTGGTGATTGGCGGGCAGTCGTTCACAGTCAGCGCAGGGGATAGTTTCCGCATCAAAGGTGCGTCTTATCAATGGGCGAATCCATATTCTGAACCAGCTGTTGCGATCTGGGTGATCGCGCCACCGGTGTATTGAGGATGCGCGCATGAGTTTCGAGGCATGGACGATTTTCGCACTGTTTTGGGTCGTGTTCGTAACCACGCCGGGGCCAAATGCACTAAATTGCATCACGAATGGGATGCAACTTGGCTTCGTGCGAAGTCTTTGGGGCGTTGCAGGGATATTGACGCAAGCGACGCTTTTCTTGGTGCTGTCAGCGCTGGGCGTGACCGCGCTTATCGCGGCCTCTGAAACAGGTTTTTTAATGGCGAAATATATTGGGGCGGCTTGGCTGATCTGGCTGGGTATCAAAGGTTTGATATACGCGCGCAAACCCGTGCCTAAACTGCCGCCAAAAACAGGCTCTATCTACATGCGCGCGCTGGCGATCGCGGTGATCAATCCAAAAAGTGTGGCAGGATACTTGGCCGCGTTCAGCCAATTCGTAGACCCAAGTGTGCCCATTTGGGAGCAAATGAGTGTCATCGTGCCGACAGCACTCTTCCTGACTACGCTGAGTTATTGCGGCTTTACTGCGCTTGGCGCAGGCATCGGTCGCGCAGCACTTGGTGCGGTATTCAACGTCTGGGTCCGCCGCGCAATGGCGGCGTGTTTCATTGTTTACGGTGTGCTTTTGGGGAGTACGAACATGGGAAAAACAGCATGAAAACGGGAAGCTGCCTTTGTGGCGGTGTCACTTTTGAGTTGAGCGGCGATCTGCGTCCTTCGGTTGCCTGTCATTGCGTGCAGTGTCGCAAAACCAGCGGGCATTATGTGTCGGCGACGCAGGTTGGGCCAGACCAACTCAAAATCACCAAGGACGCGACGCTTGCGTGGTTCCAATCCACGCCAGAAGCAAAACGTGGGTTCTGCAACACATGCGGGTCATCGCTTTTTTGGAAGCATGAAGCCGACAACGGTGCCATCTCGGTCATGTCAGGCACGATTGACGGGGCGACTGGCATCGAGACGAGCAAACACATCTTTACCGCCTTCAAAGGCGATTACTACAATATCGCGGACAACGTTCCGCAAAGCGAAAACTAGGGAGCAAACATGTCAGATTTTCCAACAACGGCCCGTGTGGTCATTATCGGTGGCGGTGTCGTCGGCACGTCCACTTTGTACCATTTGGCCAAAGCAGGCTGGAAAGACTGTGTGCTGCTGGAAAAGAATGAATTGACTGCGGGTTCCACATGGCACGCGGCTGGCAACGTGCCGAACTTTGCGGGCTCTTGGGCGGTGATGAACATGCAGCGTTACGGCGCCGCGATGTATCGCACGCTGGGGACCGATGTTGATTATCCGATGAATTACCACGTTACCGGCTCAATCCGTTTGGCGCATTCCAAAGAACGGATGCAAGAGTTTGAGCGTGTCGCAGGCATGGGGCGTTATCAAGGTCTGCAAATGGACATCATGACCCCGAAAGAGATGCAGGAATTGCATCCTTTCATGGAAACCCATGATCTGACGGGCGGTCTTTGGGATCCTTTAGACGGTGACATTGATCCGGCGCAATTAACCCAAGCTTTAGCCAAAGGCGCGCGTGATGCAGGCGGGCGGATTGAACGCTTCTGCCCTGTAACAGGTATTGATCGCGATGGTGATGAATGGATCGTGAAGACCGACAAAGGTGATATTCGCTGCGAGAAGGTGGTGAACTGTGCGGGTTATTATGCGCAGCGCGTTGGTGAGATGTTCAAGCCGCATGGCGGACGCACAGTGCCGATGGTTGTTATGTCCCATCAATACTTCCTGACAGGCCAACTGCCGGAACTTGAGGAATGGACCAAGGAAAAGGGTCACAAGGTGCCGCTGCTGCGCGATGTGGATATCAGTTACTACCTGCGTCAGGACAAAAACGGTTTGAACCTCGGCCCTTACGAGCGGAATTGTAAGGCCCACTGGGTCACGCCCGAAGATCCGATGCCTGAAGATTTCTCTTTCCAGCTTTATCCAGACGACCTTGAGCGGATCGAATATCAGATTACTGATGCGATGGAGCGTGTTCCTTTACTCGGCGAAGGTGGGATCGAGCGTAACATTAACGGACCTATCCCCTATGCCCCTGATGGCTTGCCGATGATCGGCCCAATGCCGGGTTGTCCGAATGCGTTTGAAGGCCATTCCTTCACTTTCGGCATCGCTCAAGGTGGTGGCGCGGGTAAGGTCCTGTCGGAATGGATCATGCACGGCGAAACAGAAGATGACATGTGGGCCGTCGATCCGCGTCGTTACACCGATTACACCGATCACGATCACTGCCTTGCGAAAGCGCTGGAGACCTACGGCCACGAATACGCGATGCACTTCCCGCATCACGAATGGCCAGCGGGTCGCGATAAGAAGCTCTCGCCAGTTGATGCGAAGATCCGGGAGCTTGGTGGCCAAATGGGTGCCTTCAATGGATGGGAACGCGCGAATTGGTTTGCCAAAGACGGCGACGACACATCCGAAGAAAGCACACAAACATGGGAGCGTAATGGCCCATGGGAGCAGCGCATCAAGGAAGAAGTCGAAGCAGTGCGCGATGGCGTCGGTGTGCTCGATCTGCCGGGCTTCTCTCGCTTCAATCTTACGGGCGAGGGTGCCGCAGAATACTTGCGCGGTTTGATCGCTGGCGCTTTGCCAAAAGTCGGCCGCATGAACCTCGCGTATTTCGCTGATAGCCGAGGCCGTATCCTGACAGAAATGTCCGTGATGCGTCACGGTGAGGATCATTTCACGCTAATCACCGCCGCGCTCGCGCAGTGGCATGATTTTGATGTGCTCAACAAAAACCTGCCTGCGGGTTTGACCCTGACGGATCACACGACGGAGTTTTCCACGCTCATCGTTACGGGCCCCAAGTCCCGCACACTCTTCGAGACGATTGGCACTGATGCGGACCTCTCAACAGGTTGGCTTACACACCAATCCGCAACAGTTGCGGGCAAACCATGCGCGCTGAACCGTGTCAGCTTTGCTGGGGAACTCGGTTGGGAAATCCACGCAGAGAACGCGCATATGCCAGCACTTTACGATGCTGTGATCGGCGCAGGCGCAACGCCCTTTGGCATGTATGCGCTGAACTCCATGCGTATCGAAAAGGGTTACCGCGCTTGGAAAGGTGATCTGTCCACTGACTACACCTTGCTTGAGGGTGGTCATGAGCGTTTCATCAAGTTTGACAAACCGCAAGACTTCCCGGGCAAAGCCGCGTTGCTGAGCGAAAAGCAATCAGGTCGTAAGAAGGGGTTTGTCACTATGACCATCGACGACGCCTGCGTCTTTGATGCGCCTTACATGTCCACAATTTGGAACGGTGATGAGGTTGTTGGCGAAGTCACCTCCTCTGCCATGGGGTATCGGACAAACAAATGTATCGCACTTGGGATGCTGCGCGCGGACTTGCTTGAGCCGGGCACGAAACTGGAGGTTGAGATCTTTGGTGCGCGCTACGGCGTGACCGTTCAGGAAGATCAACCGATGTGGGATCCTGCGAACGAAAGATTGCGTGCGTGAGCCTAGTGGCAGACGATATTGACTGGCATGACAGCCCGTTTTCGCGTGCCTTCCTTTGGTTGAAGGCCGCGTCGACGTTCTATGTCATCGCAATTCCGATCAGTCATTTCGCTCTGCCGCATTCATACATCTGGGGCATCGCGGTCTTCTTCTTGATCGCGATGCTCTTTACGTATCCCGTTGCTGCATGGCGTAGCGGAAACCATTTCTCACTAGAACTCCGCGTCTCGATTTTTCTGGCATTGTTCGGCCTTGTCGGCCTGTTCACCACTCCTTGGCTCGTCATCGCTGGCATCTTCGGACACGGTGTTTGGGATCTGTTGAAACATCGCGGCCACGGTACACCGTTCTTTGGCTGGTACATAAGCGGTTGCGTTGTTGTGGACTGGTGTTATGCGGCGGCATTGACATTCTTTTTACTGACAGGACAGATCTGATGACTGATATTACGCTTCTTGATGGCGGCATGGGGCAAGAACTTGTGCACCGTGCTGGCGACCGCCCAACAGCGCTTTGGTCCACACAAGTTATGATGGACAAACCTGGTCTTGTCGCGGAAGTTTCTCGCGATTTTTTGGCCGCTGGCGCGACGATTGCAACCCTCAATAGTTACGCAATCCAGCGTGATCGTCTCGTTCCTGTTGGCATAGAAGATAAATTCGAAACCTTGCACGCGATGGCGCTGCAAGAGGGTCAAAATGCTATTGCGGCACATGGCTCAGGGCGTCTTGCTGGCAGTCTTGGTCCTTTGGGTGCAAGCTATCGTCCTGATATTCACCCGAGCGCTGATATTGCCGTGCCGCTCTACCGTGAAGTGGCGGAGCAATTCAAAGGCAAGGCCGAACTGGTGATCTGCGAAACAGTTGTCTCGCTCGATCATACGCGCTGCATCATTGAGGGCGCAAAATCTGCTGGCCTGCCAATCTATTGTGCGTTCTCTGTGAATGATGAAGACGGCAGCAAATTGCGCTCTGGCGAACCTGTGGCAGAGGCTGCGCAGATTGCGGCTGACATGGGCGTTGTTGCAGTTCTAGCCAATTGTTCCGCCCCCGAAGTGATCCCTGCTGCGTTGCGTGAGCTTGCTAAAACGGGCTTGCCCTACGGCGCTTATGCCAATGGATTTACCAAAATCAGCGAGGGATTCTTGAAAGAACGCCCCACTGTTGATGCGCTCACTTTGCGTCATGATTTTACCCCTGAACACTACGCTGATCATGTGATGGCGTGGGTGGATCAGGGTGCCACACTCGTGGGTGGTTGCTGTGAAGTCAGCCCCGCTCATATCGCTGAAATTGCCAAGCGCCTTCGTGCGGCTGGGCATATTATTGTCTAAAGGAAACTCGTCGATGTCTCTTCCTGAAAAAGCCCGCGTTGTCATTATTGGCGGCGGCGTCATTGGATGTTCTGTCGCCTATCATCTTGCCAAACTTGGCTGGAAAGACGTGGTTTTGCTGGAGCGCAAACAGCTCACCTCAGGGACAACATGGCACGCCGCTGGCCTGATCGCGCAGCTGCGCGCGACGAAGAACATGACGAAACTGGCGAAGTATTCTCAGGAACTCTACGGCAATCTTGCGGCTGAGACCGGTGTAGAGACGGGTTTCAAACGCTGTGGCTCGATCACTGTCGCTTTGACCGAAGAACGCCTCGAAGAGATCAATCGCCAAGCCGCAATGGCGCGCTCTTTCGGGGTTGAGGCAGAGCCGATTTCGCCTGCTGAAGTGAAAGCAAAGTATGAGCACCTTAACATTGATGGTGTCAAAGGTGGCGTTTATCTGCCGCTAGACGGTCAAGGCGATCCGGCGAATATCGCCCATGCTTTGGCGAAAGGCGCGCGCCAGAATGGGGCGCTCGTTAAGGAAGGGTATCTCGTCACGGATATCCACAAAGAGGGTCGTCGTGTAACGGGTGTGACGTGGGAAGATAAGAACGGCGAGACAGGCTCGATCGAGGCGGAGCATGTCGTCAACTGTGGCGGCATGTGGGGTCACTCCATCGGGCGTATGGCTGGCGTAAACGTGCCTTTGCATTCTTGCGAGCACTTTTACATCGTGACCGAAGCGATTCCGGGCCTCACGCAAATGCCTGTGCTGCGTGTCCCTGACGAGTGTGCGTATTATAAAGAAGACGCAGGCAAGATGCTCTTGGGCGCGTTTGAGCCTGTGTCCAAACCTTGGACTTTGGACATCCCGAAGGACTTTGAATTTGATCAACTGCCCGAGGATTTCGACCACTTCGAGCCGATCCTAGAAGCCGCTGTCGAGCGTCTTCCGATGCTGGCCGAAGCAGGCATTCACACGTTCTTTAATGGGCCGGAAAGCTTCACGCCGGATGACGCCTACCACCTCGGCCTCGCACCTGAGCTTGATAATTTCTGGGTCGCGGCTGGTTTCAACTCCATCGGTATTCAGTCCGCTGGTGGCGCAGGATCTGCGCTCGCGCAGTGGATGGATGAAGGTCAAAAGCCGTTTGATCTGGGCGATGTGGATATCTCCCGCATGCAGCCGTTCCAAGGCAACAAAACCTATCTATTCGAGCGTTCTAAAGAGACGCTTGGTCTGCTTTACGCGGATCATTTCCCCTATCTACAGAAGAAAACCGCACGTGGAGTGCGTCGCACGCCTTTCCATCATCACTTGATGGAACGCGGGGCTGTTATGGGCGAACTCGCGGGATGGGAACGCGCCAATTGGTTCGCACGCGAAGCACAAGAGCCTGAGTATCAGTACAGCTGGCAACGTCAAAATTTCTTCGACAACGTGCGCGAGGAACATATGGCCGTCCGTCAAGGCGTTGGCATGTATGACATGTCCTCTTTCGGTAAGATCCGTGTTGAGGGGCGCGATGCAGAGGCGTTCTTGAACTACGTCGGCGGCGGTGATTACTCCGTTGCGAATGGTAAGATCGTCTATACACAATTCCTGAACCGCTCAGGTGGAATTGAGGCGGATGTGACTGTGACGCGTTTGACGGAGACGGCTTATCTGGTTGTTACACCTGCTGCGACACGCTTGGCGGACGAGACATGGCTGCGCCGCAATCAAGGCGGTTTCAATGTAGTGATCACAGATGTGACTACGGGCGAAGGTGTGCTCGCGATCATGGGTCCACGTTCGCGCGAATTGCTGCAAATGGTGTCACCGAATGACTTTAGCAATGACAGCAATCCATTCGGTACAGCGCAAGAGATCGAGATCGGCATGGGCCTCGCGCGAGCGCATCGCGTGACCTATGTGGGGGAGCTGGGTTGGGAGATTTACGTCTCTGCCGATATGGCGGGGCATGTGTTTGAAACCTTGGCGGAGCCGGGTCTGGAGATGGGGATGCGTCTGTGTGGCATGCACATGATGGATACGTGTCGGATGGAAAAGGGCTTCCGCCATTTTGGGCATGATATTACGTCTGAGGATCATGTGATGGAGGCAGGTCTTGGCTTTGCGGTGAAGAAGGACAAGGCGGATTACATCGGGCGTGAAGCGATTATTGCCAAGCAAGAGAACGGTCTTGATATGCGTCTGTTGCAGTTCAAACTGAGCGATCCCGAGCCGCTTTTGTATCATGCAGAACCCGTGCTGCGCGATGGTGAGATTGTGAGCTATCTGACGTCTGGTGCGTATGGCCACCATGAGGGTGCCGCGATGGGCATGGGGTATATTCCGTGCAAGGGTGAGAAATTGGCAGATGTGCTGGGATCGACATTCGAGATTGATGTCGCTGGCACCCGCGTGAAGGCGGAAGTATCGTCCAAGCCGTTTTATGACCCAAAGTCCGAGCGTGTAAAAGTCTGAGGTCTTTCAGATCGCTTGCGCGATCCGACCGGTGCGGGGGCCAGCCCCCGCAACCCCCGGGATATTTAAAAAGAGAGGAAGACAAAGCAGTTGCGCATTGGCTTGATAGGTTTTCAGCGTTAGGGCAGTGATATGATACAACGCGAGAACGTAGATACGCCCCAAGGGCTTGCCTTTGCTTTGACCGCTTACTTTTTGTGGGGATTTTTACCGCTTTACATCAAGTTGTTGGCGCATATTCCACCCGCTGAGATCATCGCGCATCGTATCATTTGGTCTGTGCCGATTGCCGTTGTTGTGTTGCTGATTTTGCGCAGAACGAAGGATGTTCTGACGGCTTTGAAAACGCCTAAGATGCTCGGCATGGCGTGTGTGACAGCTGCATTGGTTTCTCTGAATTGGGGAATTTATGTCTGGGCCGTCACCGCAGGTTACGCGATGGAAGCGGCGTTGGGCTATTACATGAACCCGCTGTTTAGTATCGCGCTGGGTGCGCTTTTGCTGGGTGAAAAGTTGAGCCGTGCGCAATTGGTGGCGATTGGATTGGCGGCGACAGCGGTTCTGGTGCTGGTCATTGATGGGGGTGGCCTGCCGTGGGCGGCGCTGGGCATGATGTTTACGTGGGGATTTTATGCGCTCGGCAAGAAGCAGTTACCGATTGGGCCGAACCAAGGGTTTTTGCTGGAAGTTCTGATCCTGCTCCCCTTTGCGCTGGCCTATGTGGCTTATCTCAGCACGCAGGGCACATCGCATTTTGAGGCAGCGCTTAGCACCAACACTTGGCTCTTGCTCGGCTGCGGGGTGATCACCGCCGTGCCTCTGATGATTTACGCGAATGGCGCGAAACTACTGCGCCTCTCAACTATCGGCATCCTGCAATACATCGCCCCAACGATCATCTTCCTGATCGCGGTCTTTGTGTTTGATGAACCGTTTGGCCGTGCACGTGCGATTGCGTTTCCGCTGATCTGGCTGGCGTTGATCGTCTACACCACATCGATGGTGCGTCAGATGCGCGCGAAAAACTAGCTAAGCGCAGCTTTGTGTTTCAGGAATGCTGGGTCTTTCATAACGCGTGCATTCATCGCCTCACGCAAAGCGCCGATGCTTTTGTGGGGGCGCATGACGACCTCAAACGTTTTAATCAGACCTTCATCATCGAGGGTTATCAGATCAACACCCACCGCATCGAGATCACCGATCTTGCATTGAAACTCTAGCGCCCAATCCTTGCCCTCGCCCATCACGCGGCGATACTCGAAATCGCTGAAGACTTGACCCACGTGACCCAATACAGCTGCCACTGCATCGCGCCCCGTCCATGTGGCGAAATAGGTCGGCGGCATGAATTTAACCTGCTCCGCAAGCAAAGGCGCGATCTTGCTGTCATCGCCTTTGGCGACGACCTCTTGCATGGTGGTGATCGTGGGGTGCATTGGAAACTCCTTTGTTGCTTAGCCTAAGCGCAAGATGTCGGGTTGAAAAGAAGGCGCGCATCTGAGACGAGGGCGCATGAGCTCAGCGTATTATCCCCCGAACGATCCTTTGGACATCATCCACGATGATCACGAACTGCTGATCGTGAACAAACCTGCTGGTTTGTTATCCGTTCCAGGGAAGGGCGAAGAGCTTGCGGATTGCTTGATCGCGCGCATCCAGTTGGTGTTCCCGCAGGCTCTGCTGGTGCATCGTTTGGATCGCGATACATCTGGCGTCATGGTCTTTGCGCTGACCCGTCATGCGCAGCGGCACTTGGGGCTGCAATTTGAAAAACGCATGACGCAAAAGACCTATGTGGCGCGTGTGGCTGGGTTGTTGAAGCCGAAGACTGGCGCGGTTGATTTGCCGCTTATCGTGGATTGGCCGAATCGTCCTTTGCAGATGGTCTGTCACGAAACAGGCAAGAACGCGCATACGGATTACCGTGTAATGCGTTATGGAAATAATGAAACGCGGGTGCGTTTGACACCCAGAACAGGGCGCTCGCATCAGCTTCGCGTGCATATGCTCGCCCTTGGGCATCCGATCTTGGGCGATCCATTTTACGCCTTTGGTTCTGCGTTAGCAGATCATCCGCGCTTGATGCTGCATTCTGAGGAGTTGCGCGTGAAGCATCCTGATGGCGGCGCGACCCATAAATTTCGCGCCAAGGCGCCTTTTTAGAAATAATTTCGCTAAAAGTGTCGGTTTCGCTAAGGTTCATCCGTCTAGGGTGTACAGACGTGCGTTGCGTCTGTTTCAAACCAAAGGAAATACCATGCAATTTATGTGCCTTATCTATTCTGATCGTAAACCTCCGCCGAGGGCCGTCTGGCTGCTGGGCTGTGAGATCGTTTATCGAGTGTCCTTATGGACGCACACGAAGCCACCCCCCGCATTCAAGTTTTGTCGGTCTCTGATACCGGCCGTCGCCGCCGTTGGTCAGATGACAAAAAAATCCGTATCGTTGAGGAAAGCTTTGGCGACGGCGTAACAGTGGCTGAGGTAGCACGACGCCATGAGGTATCGCGGTCTCAGCTTTACGATTGGCGTTATCGCCATAAGAATGGATTGCTTGGTTCTGGCCTGCAATTTTTGCGTGTTACGAAGATCGAAGATGCTTTCGATGGCTGTGACACTGCGCCAGCGCCCCAAGCTCCTGTGATGACTATTGATCTTGGCCCGCGGTGTCGTGTGGCGATCCCGTCAGGTTTTGACATGAAAGCTGCTGCGCATCTGCTCAACGGCTTGATGGTGTGGTCATGATCGCGTTTCCGGCGGGTACGAAGGTGTGGATTGCAGGCGGTGTGACGGATATGCGTCGAGGCATGAATACTTTAGCGCTGACAGTGCAACAGGGGCTTGGGCGTGATCCGCATGCGGGCGAGATCTTTTGCTTTCGAGGCCGCAAAGGTGACCTGGTGAAGCTGCTCTGGCATGACGGGGTGGGCATGTCGTTATATTTGAAGCGTCTTGAGGCGGGGAAGTTCATCTGGCCGGTGAGCCAAGACGGGACGGCGGTTGCGATATCTGCGGCGCAGTTGGGCTATCTTCTCGAGGGGATCGATTGGCGCAATCCACGCTGGACGCAAAGGCCCAAAGCGGCTGGATAATTCGTTCTGAAGCGCCTGTTTTTATTGGCGTTTAACGGCTTCTGTGGTAAATATTTGCCATGTCACACGCCGCTTCCGAAATTGCCAGATTAAGCGCTGCACTTGCCGTGCAGACCGCCCGTGCGCAGGCTGCGGAAGCCGAATTGGCGCAGGCCCGCGCCCTGGCCTCCTGCACGGACGCAATGATCCAAGAATTGAAGCTGGAGATCGCCAAGCTTCGGCGCGACAAATACGGCATCTCCTCCGAGCGTCGCGCGCGGCTGATTGATCAGCTGGAATTGCAGCTTGAGGAATTGGAAGCGG
>NZ_MLCB01000129.1 GCF_001890925.1 Planktotalea frisia | reverse complement strand
GCACAACACCCGCTACAAGCGCCATTGCCGCGCCAGCGGCTTCGTCCATGTCCGCAGAGTCGACCTTAGCCGTTCCTAAAGAAAGCTCCCATTTCTAAGCAATGCCAAAGAGCGCAACTTAGGCGCTCACAGCTTCCCCAAAAATCAAATCCGCGTGCTGCGCCATATAGATGCGCAGCCAGGGGGTGAATTTCGAAGGAGTGTCGTGCAGCTCTTGCAAAAGCGTGTCATGCGCGATCCAACGGGTCGCCATGACTTCTTCTGGGTTCACCTCAAACGCCATTTCGCGCGATGCGTGCGCCAGGTAAACTTGTACGACTTCATGCTCGATCAAGCCGTCCCCCACATCCGCGCGATATTCAACTTCGCCGCGATACTGCATGTGCAGACCTGTGATCCCCAGCTCTTCCTCCACGCGTCGATCCGCGCAAATATTTGGCGCCTCGTCCCATTCGGGATGCGTGCAGCAAGTGTTCGCCCAAAGACCGGGCGTGTGATATTTGCACATGGCACGTTGCTGGATCAGGATATGCTCGCCTGAGATAACGAACACGGACACGGCTTTGTGCTTGAGCCCTCGTTCATGCGCGGCAAGTTTTTCCACGGGTTGAAGCGTGCCCTCAACCCAAGCAGGGATCATGATCTGCGTCATACGCGTGTTTCGGAAACCAAACGCGTCAAATGCGCGAGGTTTTTCAACCCGATTTTCAGATGCGCCATAGGGCGTGCTTTGATCAAACGTTTGTTCATATAGGCCTCGAACGTGAGTTTTTGAACATCTACATCATGACACAGCGAAACGAAACGCTCGCGGCGTTCGTCACTGCGATAGTATGCGTTTTGCATCGCACCCAATACTTTGAACACGCTCTTGTGCTCGCGCATGAACAGTTTGCGCGCGAGTTGCAGATCTTTCACGCGACCTGTCTCGAGGCAGGCACTCGCCGCAGTCGCTGCGACACGACCACCAAGCATCGCGTAATAAATGCCCTCACCCGAAGAGGGCGCAACGACGCCAGCTGCATCACCCGAAAGCACAACATCACGGCCATTGTCCCAACGATCCATCGGCTTTAACGGAATTGGCGCGCCTTCGCGGCGCAGGGTTTTGCAGTTCTCTAGGCCTGCAGAAACGCGCAAATCTGCCGTCGCTTTCTTGAGGTCAACGCCGTCAACGCCTGTGCCCATACCAACGCTACACGACGTTCCATGCGGGAAGACCCAGCCGTAAAAATCAGGCGAGATCGCGCCGTCATAGATGACATCGCAGCGCTTGGGATCGTAGTTTAGTCCCGCAGCAGGTGCTTCGATAATTTCGTGATAAGCGATCACATATGGAATTTTGTCGCCGCCGGGCACTTCGGCCTTTGCGACTTTGGAACGTGCGCCATCGGCACCGATGATCAGCTTGGTCGCGAGCGAAACCTCTTCGCCGCTTTCTTTATCGCGGTAGACAACATGCGTGCCCTTAGCGTCGCGCTCAATACGAAGGAACGTGCCTGTCATACACTCAGCGCCCGCTTCTTTCGCGCGGTTGCGCAGGAAGGGGTCGAAATCTTTGCGATCAACCATGCCCACAAAGCCGTCTTCAATCGGGATATCTACTTTGCGCTGGGTCGGTGACACCATGCGTGCCGTATTGATGCGCGCGATAATCTGGCTGTCAGGAATGAAGAAATCTTCGATCAAACGCGGAGGAATTGCACCGCCACAAGGTTTGATGCGACCATCTCGGTCAATCATCGCAACTTTGCGGCCAGAGCGCGCGAGATCTTCTGCGGCGGTTGCGCCCGACGGGCCTCCACCAATAACAACAACATCAAACATTGCTTATTCTCCCGGGACCATTGATGCGGCCGGAGCGGCCGATCTGACTTCCATAACGCGCGCGGCCATCAGGGCAGCGGCTAGAAATAATAAAGCTTCAAACGCAAAGACGGAGCCAAATGCAGGTCCGTCGGCGATGAAGCCACGTGAAATATCAACCAAAGCGGCGCCAGTCAGGCCGCCAAATCCAGCGGCAATCGCTTGCGATGCGCCCCAAAGACCCATGCGCGTGCCTTCGCGTTGTTCGCGCCCTTCAGAGGCAAGCGCCATCATCGAGCCAATCGCAGCGACTGCGAACATGCCGTTAAAGAAACCAAGCGCGATGACGAGGGACTGCAAGCTGATTTGCGTTTGCGCAAAACCAGAGAGGGCGAGCATGATCAGCACACCCGCAGAGCCAAGGCATCCGGCCATAACCCAAGCACGCAAAGAGCCAATCTTGAGACCCGTCGCGACAATACCTACGGTCAGCATTCCGACGAAAACGCCACCATTTTGCATACCACTGAGCGATGTGGACTGGCCGGGCGTGAAGCCAAAGACGAGACCTGCGTAGGGCTCTAAGATGAGTTCTTGCATGAAATAGGCATTCATGGAGAGAAAGATGAACAGTGTGAAATTGCGTGTTTTGCGCTCGGCCCAAACATCCCGCAGACCTTCCATGAAAGGTGTGTGTGGTTCTGGCTTTGCAGCTGTCACGCGGCGCTCGATCCCATAGATCGCGAATGTCGTGAGGATGATCGCTGCAATGACGATCACACCGACAACCGTCAACAAACGTTGTGGCGAGTATGGATCAAGGAAAGAGCCAGCAAGACCCGCGGTCAAAGCGATGCCAAAAATCATCATCAGCCAAGTGATTGTCGCAGCCGCAGCACGTCGATGCGGAGCGGTTGCGGTGGCCATAAGCGCAAGCAGGGATGTACCAGAAGCACCGACACCGATGCCTATTAGCGCGTAGGCAATGATAGATAGCGTCAAGGCCAGCGCATAGCTTTGCGCGAAGAGCGTGACGGCATATGCAGCACCGAAACCACCCATCGCGAGCGTGACCATTCCGCCGATGATCCATTTCGTGCGATTGCCACCCGTGTCAGAGGTGAATCCCCAACGCGGGCGAGACATCTGAATGCCGTAGTGCAAGCCAACCAGCATTCCGGGCAAGATCGCGGGAAGCGAAAATTCAACAACCATCAAACGGTTCAGCGTCGAAGTGGTTAGAACTACGATGGCACCAAGCGCCATTTGAACCAGGCCGAGACGGAAGATTTGTAGCCAAGACAAGGTCATCTTAAAGGCTCCTTAGCGCAAAGGCGGCGATCATCATGCCGCTGACATAAAGCGTGACGCCCGTGCCATTATACCAAGGCGCGCGTCCTTTCGGATCGCTGAGCAGCACGGTCATGGCCCAAATTTGCAGCGCAAGGGCAGCAGAAATAGCGAGGGCGAAAATGGGTTTGTCCCAAAGAACGAGAAGAGCGATAACCACAACTTGTGGCACAGCCATTATCCAGCACGCAGCTTTTGCGGCGCGTTCAGGGCCAAGCGTGACAGGCAATGAATTGACACCCATTTGACGGTCGCCCTCAAGCGCTTTGAAATCATTCAGCGTCATTATGCCATGCGCGCCAATACCGTAGAGCAACGCGATCACGACAATCTGCCAACTCGGAGCACCCGCACTTAGAACGGCGGCACCTGTGAACCATGGCAAGCTCTCATAACTCAGACCTACTAGGCCCGGCCCCCACCAACCAGAACGCTTCATACGAACAGGTTCAGCGGAATAGGCCCAAGCAGCAATCACACCTAAAATCGTAGCGCCAAAGCCCCAAGGCCCAAGAAACCAGCCCACAAAGAGCGACAGTGCGGACATGGCCAAAGCAATCCACAAACCCCAACGACCCGGAATGCGACCTGACGGGATAGGGCGGTCTGGTTCATTGATCGCATCGACGTGGCGGTCGCACCAATCATTGGCGGCTTGGCTCATCCCGCAAACGATAGGACCCGCTAAAATAACCCCAAGAATTACCAGACCCAACTGCGAACTCGGTGCCACGCCAGAGGCGATCACCCCGCACAAGTAGGCCCACATCGGTGGAAACCACGTGATCGGTTTGATAAGACGCAGCATTGCTGCTGGTTCAGGGAAGTCCCTTGTCGGAAGATTGGCTAGATCTGTCATAGTGTAACTTTAAGCTTACACATGCCGAGTCTACAAGTGTAAAGTATAGTTTACATTTTATTCAACTTCGAGTGATATACAAAATTACATGGGAAAACGGGTTTCGTTTTCACTTTGATTTATGTTTACTACAAATAATACACACTTAATCGCACGGCGGCTCTTCACTTTGAGAGCCCGCGCACTACCTACACGGTCGTAACTACAGGGAAACACAGCATGAAACTTTTTAGTATCCTCACTCTTGGTCTTGGCCTCGCGGCAGCGCCTCTTTTGGCAGATGGCCACGCGTCAGGCGACGCGGAAGCCGGCGAAAAAATATTTAACAAATGCAAAGCTTGCCACATGATCGTCTCCGATGCGGGTGATGTGATCGTGAAAGGCAACAAGACAGGCCCAAACTTGTACGGTCTGAACGAGCGTCAGTTGGGTTCCGTCGAAGGCTTCAAATACGGCAAGTCCATCGTTGAACTCGGCGAAACCGGCGTTGTCTGGAACGAAGCAGAGTTTGTTGAGTACGTCGCAGATCCGAAGAAATACCTTCAGACCAAGCTTGACGACAAAAAAGCCAAGTCCAAGATGTCTTTCAAACTGCGTAAAGAAGAAGAAGCAGCAAACGTGTGGGCGTTCATCGTTTCCGCTGCAGCTGAGTAAGATTAGCTACTTTCAAAGTAGTTAGAGGGCTCGCTTTCATCAGCGGGCCCTTTTTCGTTGACGCATTAACCGTTAGACACTTGGCATGACTTTAAAGAAACGCGTTTTGGTTTTTGGCGGCACTGGCACGGCTGGGCGCGGCGTTGTGCGCGCTCTGCTTGCTAGTGATTACGCTGTTACATGTGTCTTGCGCGATCGCAAAAGTCTTGATGAGATGCCGACAGGTGTCGAAGAAATTTTGGGCAGCGTGACCGACCCCAACGCTGGCCTGAATAACGCTTTGCATGACAAAAAATTCGATGTTGTTGTCTCTTGTCTCGCCTCACGGACGGGCGCGCCCAAGGATGCTTGGGCGATTGATCACGCGGCACAATTCAACGCTCTTGCTATCGCCAAAACTGCCGATGCTACGCAGTTCATCCTGCTCTCGGCGATTTGTGTGCAAAGACCAAAACTCGCTTTTCAGCATGCCAAGCTAGCGTTCGAAAAGGAACTCATCGCCTCCGGCCTTACCTATTCCATCGTGCGCCCTACAGCGTTTTTCAAATCGCTTTCAGGTCAAATTGAACGCGTGAGAAACGACAAGGGCTTTCTTGTTTTTGGGGACGGCACTTTAACCGCCTGCACCCCGCTCAGCGATGATGATCTTGGGCGTTTCATAGCGCAGTGCATCACGGACGAAACCAAGCACAACCAAATTCTCCCCATCGGGGGACCCGGTCCTGCGATTACTCCGAATGAACAGGGCGAAGCGCTCGCGCGGATTCTCAAGAAACCCGTTAAGATAAAGCGCATCCCTGTCGCTTTGCTCGATGTAATTTATTGGGTGCTCAGGATTGGCGGGTTGCTCAGCCGCAAGCTTGCCGAAAAAGCAGAACTTGCACAGATCGGACGCTATTACGCGACTGAATCTATGTTGGTTTGGAACCCTGAGACGGGCAAGTATGACCGCGATCTGACGCCCTCAACAGGGACAGAAACGCTGTTTCAACACTATGAACAACTGATAAAAGAAAACCGCGCCCAAGAGCGCGGTGATCATTCTGTTTTCTAAAAACCTGAGCGTTTAAGCGACAGCGTGCGCAATCGCACATTGCTTCCAGAGCGAGCTAAGTGCCGCGACCAAGTGATCAATATCCGCATCAGAATGAAGCGGTGAGGGCGTAAAGCGCAGACGCTCGGTGCCTTTTGGAACCGTTGGGTAGTTGATTGGCTGCACGTAAATGCCCCACTCGTCCATGAGATAATCTGCCAGCATTTTCGTTTTTACTGGATCTTTGATCATCACTGGAATGATGTGGCTCTTGTTCATCAAATGCGGAATGCCAGCACGGTCCAGACCTGCGCGAAGCTTCGCGACTTGCGCGCGGTGCTGAGTGCGTTCTGTGTCAGATTCCTTGAGATGGCGGATCGACGCGCGCGCGGCAGCGGCAACCGCAGGGGGCAGGGCGGTGGTAAAGATGAAACCAGACGCAAAGCTGCGAATGAAATCGCAAAGCGCGGCAGAGCCTGTGATGAAACCACCGACGACGCCGTAAGCTTTGCCAAGCGTGCCTTCGAGCAATGTAATGCGGTCCATCAGACCTTCTTGCTCGGCAACGCCGCCACCGCGTGGACCATAAAGACCAACAGCGTGCACCTCATCAAGATAGGTCATCGCGCCGTATTTTTCGGCAACTTCAACGATCTCGCGGATTGGCGCGATGTCACCATCCATGGAATAAACCGATTCAAATGCGATAATCTTGGGCGCGTTCGCAGGCAAAGCCTGAAGTTTCTCTTCCAAATCGGCGACATTGTTATGTTCCCAAATCACCTTTTGCGCACGAGAGTGACGAATACCTTCGATCATAGACGCGTGATTGCCGGAATCGCTTAGGATGATGCAGTCCTTGAGGCGACTTCCAAGCGTGCTGAGCGCGGCCCAGTTGGACACGTAACCAGAGGTGAACAATAGCGCTGCTTCTTTGTTGTGCAGATCCGCCAACTCACGCTCCAAGAGCAAGTGATCGTGGTTCGTGCCAGAAATGTTGCGCGTTCCACCTGCGCCAGTTCCCGTGCGCTGAACTGCTTCGCACATCGCATCGATGACCAAAGGATTTTGACCCATCCCCAAATAATCGTTGGAACACCAAACCGTCACGTCGCGCACTTCGCCGTCTTCTTGGTGATTGGCAGCGTGAGGGAATTTACCACATTTACGTTCGAGCTCCGCAAAATAGCGGTAGTTGCCTTCTTCTTTGAGTGTGTCGAGCTGGTTCTGGAAAAGTGCATCAAAGTTCATGGGACTGTCCTGTCTTAGAGGTCGTAGGCAGCGAAGGAAGCATCCAGCGCCATAGTTTCGCATCGGGCAAGGGAATGACCATTAACCAATGCTCTAAAGTAGCCAAAGCAGATAGCGCGAGCAGCAGGGCAAAGCCCACGAGCGCAGGTGTCGTTTCAGCGGTGAAGAGGCGTTCAGCAAAGCATGCAGTGGCAAAGCTGAGGAAGGTAACGCCAAGCACGAATGCAATCGTGATATTGCCTTGGCGAAAGTAGCTTTTGAGGTGTTCGAGCGGTTTGGGTACGAATTCCGTATTGATCCGTGGCACCCCGAAGAACAGGTTCAGTTTGGCGGAAATACGTGCCGCAAAAAGCGTGAGGTAAGTCCAGAACCCAAAGGTGTTTTCAGAGCCACTTGTTGCAACCGTAACAATGAGCAAACCCATGAGCAGTAGCAACTCGTGATGAGAAAGCGTATGCCAAGCGCGCACAAAACGTGCCCAGCCTTTCAGGTGGTCAGGGCAGGGCGCGCGCTGTGGTCCGGTGATGATACCAGAGAGGAACGCGAGTTCGATCCAGCCCCAAACGAGCAAAACCGACAAGAACGACACGTAGACATTCACAACGCTCAATGTGCTCGCAGAAAGGACCAATCCTGCCGTGCCAAGCGCAAACAACGGCACAGAAAGCACAACATTTCTGCCATGCGCTGCGCCGCCTTGTTTGTCCGCCCTGCGCACAACCAGCAATATGATCCCGGTGAAGAACCACCAGGAAAATATCGCTAGAAACGCTGCTATCCAGGGCGAGCTAAACATTAATACGCGGGCTCCAGACGTGGGCTGTCAGGAACTTCGTTCTTGATTGCGGGGATCGTGAAGACCGAAACGAACGCAACGGCCGCTTTGGTCATGCCCGCAATCCGGCTTGCAAACCCAAGAACACCACCGCGTGCTTTGGCAGCAGCAACTTGGCGAGACGCCGCTTCCATGCGGTCCAAGTTCGGACGCCAGCGCGGGTGATCAATGTTCAACGTCATCGGGAACACCTGCTTGGTGATCTCGGACGTTTTGCGGAACACTTCTTGGCCGTACCACGTCACATCCACGCCAAGTGCTTCGTGAAACAAAGGACGCTGGTGATCGCGCACCCACATGGTGGAATACACCGCCGTGAGGAAGAACTTGATCCAGAATTTATTCATTGGTGTGGTCGTCAACTTTGGATCCGTCTTGAGCAAAAGCGCAAAAGCTTCACCATGCGAAAACTCATCGTTGCACCATTCGCGGAACCACTTGAAGATAGGGTGGAACATCAGCTCTGGATGCTTCTCAAGGTGACGATAGATCGTGATATAGCGCGCATAGCCAATCTTTTCAGAGAGATATGTCGCGTAATAGATAAACTTTGGGCGGAAGTAGGTGTACTTCTTCTGTTGGGTCAGGAACCCGAGGTTCACACGAATACCAGCTTCACGCAGAGCATCGTTGATGAAACCCGCGTGGCGTGCTTCGTCGCGCGCCATCAGTTGGAACAGCGTGGTGATGTCCTCGTTAGAACCACGGCGCTTCATCTCTTTATAAAGCACGCAGCCAGAAAATTCAGCGGTACACGACGAGATCAGAAAATCGATGAACTCTGCTTTCAACGCAGGCTCCATACCGTCCCAATCTGCTTCCCACTCATCGGTCTTTTTGAAGTGGCCTTTGTTCGGATCGGACTTCATCTGATCGATCAAAACGTCCCACTCTGCACGAACAGGGGTGACGTCAATCGCGTCCATCTCTTCGAAATCAGTGGTGTAAAAGCGCGGCGTCAAAAGCGTATTTTGCATCGCAACTTCCGTCGCCATCTCTGACGTCATGGGACCATCAAGTGCGTCTTGCGCGGCAATCGCTTCTTCAGCCGTGTTGGCAAAAGCGGAATGGACAGGAGCGTTCATGACAGCACCTCTTCAGAAAAGGAAAATTCGCACAGTTCCATGAACTCGAAATCACCTGTGGCGCGGGTCCAGAGTTGCTCCAGCTTAGAGGCGCGTGTGATCGTCGCGATGCGATCTTCTTCCACCAATTCACCGTAAGCGGCCATGATTTCAGGCCCTTCAACTTGCACGCTATCACCAGGGTTCACGACAGCCCCGTTATTGAATTTCACATGCGCAGAAAGCTCTTCAAAGCGGTGCGAGATGGTCACCGTGCAAGGCGCGGTTTCCTTCGATCTTGTAAAAAGTCCCATGGTTTACGTCCCTTTGGCTAATGCGTTCAATCAAGCAGCTTGGCGAAAGCTGCGACATTGTCTTTTCCGTATCCGATCAGTTCGATCTTCCAACCGGTGGTATCATCTAGTATCCCGACATTTCCGTTTTCGCGCAGTACAACGCGCACAGGTGCATCGGACGGTACATCTTGCACCAAACGCTCGCGCGTTACCGCGACCCAGATCACATCGATAAAACCCTTCTTGTGATCAGTGGAATGCGCAAGCTGAGTCCCTGAGACATCATAAACGCCAACCCCTTCACTACGCGAGCCTTTTAGTGTGACGCTGAGCTCTTTTTGGATGTCGCTATGTGCAACAACCGACGTCGCCTCGCGACCTGTAAAGCGTGCAGTGGCGACCATCAAAAGGCTTGCGCCCATGAGGGCGAACATTGCGACAACAAGAAACTTTGGAACCATTTCGCGGTCGCGGTGTTTCATTTGATTGGAAAGTGCATTGAAAGAGGCCATGTGACTTACTCCGCTGCAATGCCATCCGCGCCAAGATCAAAGCTCTTGGTGCGTGTGACTTGTGGTTGGGAAACGCGCGTTTCAGCGGCTTCTGCGAAAATGGTGGCAACTTTGGCAACCTCGGGAATAGCGCGCAACGCAGGTTGCGTGCGGCGCATATGCCAAGGACGCACATGCGGCCAAGTCATGAGGTAGGACAGACGCGTATCGCCAATCAGCTCGAGCGTGATGGTGCCCATACCATTTGACCGCGCGGCGACTTGCGCATTTCCGATGCATACATAAGGCAGGTTCAACGTCATCGTCAAAGCTGCGCCGATGCGCATGCAAACGCGCTTGTTAGTCAGTGTGTAAACAGTGCTGCGCGCTTGAACCATGGCAATCACATAGATCAAAAGCGTCACAACAATGCCTGCAAGCACGAAAGGTACGCCGTGCAAAAGGGCTGTGGTGAAAGGCACATCCGCAGAGGATACGCCCACACGCCAGATCGTCAAAAAGACGAAATAGCCAATCACCCAGTTGAGCGCCCATGCGTCTTTTGCAAGACGCAGAGCATTGGGGCTTCCTTGCCAGAGGATCTGTTCATCCTTTGGCAAGTCTTCGGGAAGGCCCCGAACCGGTTCGAAATTAAAGTCATCTTGGTGCATTTGTCTGTCCCTCGAAAGTAGCTGCCGGACTCTGGCGAAAAGCCCGGCAAATCGTTTTTAAAGTAGTGGCTCAGAGCGGCTTGGGTCAGCATAAAGCGTACCGCCACCGTAATAGGCCATGATTTTTTCCTCTTCCAAAAGCGTGACTTGCTCATCGCTTTTGATGCCAGGTATATCTGCGAAATGGGCACCATAAAGTGCACGCACTTTGACGTGGTCCCCTTTGATGCGGCAGAAGTTGATCGGCAAAAGACGCGTTTCACCGGAACCCTCAGGGTTCAGATCAATCGTCAAGAAACGTACCAACTGCTCAGGCACATCAACCCACATATCAATGCAGCGTCCGATGACTTCACCGTCACCAGCCATCACGATCAAACCACGCGGGTCGCGACCTGCGGAGAACGCAAAATCAGGAAGCTTTGAGAGCGGCTTGATCTTCACGTGACCATGCGCATCAAGCTCTGGGTGATCATGACGCGGCGCCCAAGATGCAGGGCCAACGCCGTCGGTCATCGGGTTACCTGTTGGAATGTAAGGTGACCCAGCAGCAACCGAAGATTGCTCTAACGCGAGGTTGTCACGATCGCCGCGCTGACCGGATGGAACCGTCAATTCACCGCGACCATCGGGCAGAATGAACGTCTTGTCCTTAGGAACCGGAAACGGACCTTGGTTTGGGGCAGCGTTGCCCTCTTCGTCTTGCAAAGGATACCCTTCGCGCATGTTCTCAGTCTGAAGGTAGAACACCAACAGAGCGAAAAAGATCCAAAACATCCAAATCGCGGCGCTCGCGAGATCAAAGTTTCCAAAAAATTCAGTGCCAACCATAGTCGCCTCCTATGCGGTCATGTGGGAAAATCAGACAGCTCCAAGCTGCGTGTTTCTGATGCGTGAAGTCTCTTGGCCCGAACGAGTGGACCAAGAGCAATGAGAGTGATGAAAAGCAGCCCGATTTCGAGCTGATAAACGACGGAATATCCAACGGATGGAGACGTGAGCGCGCTGCCCAGAGCACCGCTTTGACCAGCGGTGTTCACCAGATCGCGGATCGCGCCACCGATGAAGATCGAAAGACCTGCGCCGGTTGCTTGCGCCGCGCCCCAGACGCCAAGAGCAAGTCCGCGACCAGCGGCACCTTTGACCTCGACAGTCATCGCAGCCGTAAGAGTGGAGACCGCGAAAAGTCCGCCGCCAAGCCCGATCAGAGCCGCACCAATGAAAAACAGTACAGGAGAGGACAGAGGCGCCGAAAGAAGCACAGCGCTAAACGCTATAATCCCGATAATCAAACCGCGACCCCCCATGCGAAACGGGTCAATCCCATGCGAGAGCCAGCGCGCAGCCAGACCAAAACCAAGCAAAGCGCCGCCTGCCCACATCGCGGTAAGCAGCGTGGTGGACGAAACGGAAAGGCCCAGAATTTCGCCGCCATATGGCTCAAGTAAAACATCCTGCATATTGAATGCCATGGTGCCCAGAAAGATCGTCACAATCAGGCGCACCACATTATTATCTTTGGTGAAGTCGGACCAAGCCGCACGAAACGCAGGTTTTGGCGCGCTGCGCTCTGCGTTACTCATGGGCGAGAGTTTCTCTTGCTTCCAAAGCGCGATCACATTCAACACCAGCGTCATGACAGCGGCACCTTGAACGACTTGCACTAATAGAAGCGCCGAATAGTCGCGCAACAGCGTGCCAATGATCAGCGCCGAAAAGCCCATGCCGAGCAGATACATCACGTAAAGGAGTGAAACGACCTTAGCGCGCGTTTCTTCACTCGCGCGATCCGCCGCCAAAGCAAGACCTGCGGTTTGCGTCATATGCATGCCAAGTCCTGTGAGCAAAAACGCAAGCGCCGCCGCGACCTGACCAAACATGCCAGCATCCAAAGCGGTATCGCCCGCAAGCACCAGCAAAGCCATCGGCATAATCGCAAGACCACCGAACTGCCAAATCGTGCCAAACCAAAGGTAGGGAACACGCTTCCAACCAATCGCAGAGCGGTAGTTGTCAGACTTGAAACCCAGCAATGCACGGAACGGCGCAATCAAAACAGGGATCGCAATCATCAAAGCAACAATCATCGCAGGAACAGACAGTTCCACGATCATCACGCGGTTTAACGTCCCAAGCAGCATAACAGCCGCCATGCCGACAGAAATCTGGAAAAGCGACAAGCGCAGCAGTTGGGAAAGGGGCAAGCCCTCACTCGCGGCATCCGCGAATGGCAACATCTTCAGCGTCATGTTCTTGACGATGTTTTTGCTGACGATCATGCGCGAAACTCCAGCGCTTGGCTGATATAAAAGCCTGAAGAAACACGCTCGATCTCGCGAATTTTGCCGCGCGTGGCAGCCGCGATTTTGTAAGATTGATGCGGGATCATCGTCGGCGAGCGATCAGACCGCGGGAACAGTTTGCCAGCACGCCACATCATCATCAAAAGCGGTGTACGTGGGGCCACGGTGAATGCCATATTGCCGCCCAAGCGCGGCGCAATACCATCGAGGATTTTGCCAATATCGTCCGCAGTATAGTAAATCAGGCTGTCCATCGCGACGATATGATCAAAGTGACCCAGACGCTTATCCAGCATGTCACCTGCGGAAAACGCCAGAGATCCAGCAACGCGATCAGGACGACGCTTGTTCGCGATGTCGATGAGTTGTGGTGAAATATCAACGCCGACAACATCCGCCCCACGCTTGGCAAGTTCAAACGCCAAAGCACCAGTACCACACCCTGCATCAAGAACGCGCGCACCGCGCAAGTCAGCGGGCAGCTGCGCGATCAGCAAATCGCGCATCCGGTCACGTCCCGCACGCACAGTCGCGCGAATACCCGACACAGGCGCATCTGATGTCAGCTGCTCCCATGTCTTGGTCGCGGTCTTGTCGAAATAGGTCTCGACCCGTGTGCGTGTGGCCTCATAGTTCATTTAATCGAAACCCAACAATTCAAAGATCTCGCGATCAGGAAGGGGATCGGGCGCAAGAGGAAGCGTGCCATTATAAAGCGTCTCCGCGAGGCGCATGTATTCTTTACGCACCTGCACGATGTCTTCTTCATCGGGCATTTCGAACAACGTCTTCTTCTTCAGACGTGAGCGACGGATCGCATCCAGATCAGGCATATGCGCGATACGGTTGAAGCCGACAGTTTCGCAGTAGCGATCCACTTCGTCCGTGTCCTTGGAACGGTTGGCAACGCAACCTGCCAGACGCACTTTGTAGTTCTTGGACTTGGCTTGCACGGCCGCAATAATCCGGTTCATCGCATAAATGCTGTCGAAATCATTCGCCGTCACGATCAACGCGCGATCAGCGTGCTGCAAGGGGGCCGCAAAGCCACCGCACACAACGTCACCGAGAACATCAAAAATCACGACATCCGTGTCTTCTAGCATATGGTGCTGCTTGAGCAATTTAACCGTCTGACCAACCACATACCCACCACAACCCGTTCCCGCAGGAGGGCCGCCAGCTTCAACGCATTTAACGCCGTTGTAACCTTCGGCCACGTAATCCTCGGGGCGCAGTTCTTCCGCGTGGAAATCGACGCTTTTCAGGATGTCGATGACAGTTGGCTGCAAGCGACCTGTCAGCGTAAACGTGCTGTCGTGCTTTGGATCACAACCGATTTGCAGAACGCGGTGGCCCAGCTTGGAAAACGCCGCAGACAGGTTCGACGACGTCGTCGATTTGCCGATGCCGCCTTTGCCGTAGACGCTGAAAACCTTCGCGCCTTCGATCTTTGAACTTTCGTCCTGATGGACCTGAACGGATCCTTCGCCGTCCCCACCAAGGTTCGGAATGCTTCTATCAAGTGGGCTCATGAGGTTAGTCCCTTTCTAAAAATGTAGGTCATTCGGCTGCAATGCCCTCTAATCTGTCTTCAATGGCGTCGGCGGCGTTTTGCAGCGCCTCCAACGTGTCGGAGTCTGGTGTCCAATAAGCGCGGTCCGATGCTTCGAGCAGGCGGTTCGCCATGCGCATCGACGCTTGAGGGTTAAGGTCGGCAAGACGTTTGCGCATCACATCATCAAGCACAAAGGTCTCGGAGAGTTCTTGGTAGATCCAAGGGTCCACTTTGCCCGTTGTCGCAGACCAACCCACGGTATTCGTGATGTGTGCTTCGATCTGGCGCACACCTTCATGGCCGTGCTTCAAGAGAGGTTCGTAGAATTTCGGGTTCAAACTGCGCGCGCGTGTTTCCAGCGAAACCTGCTCTTGCAAGCTGCGCACCTTTGCGCCGCCGCGTGTTTGATCACCGATATAAACGGGCGTCTCAACACCGTTCTTGGCGCGCTTTACCGCAGCGGCAATACCACCGAGCGTGTCGAAATAGTGATCCACCGACGTCACACCCAGCTCAACCGATTCAAGGTTTTGATAGGCGAGTTCAACGTTGGACAGCGTGTCTTGCAAAAGATCCGCTTGCTTGGATGCTTCACCATCAACACCATATGCAAAGCTTTTGCGCGACTGGTAGGCATCGGCCAGATCGCCGTCATCCTCAAACGCAGAACTATCAACGAGCTGATTGACGTTGGACCCATACGCGCCCTCAGCATTCGAGAACACGCGAAGCGCAGCCGTCTGCATATCGCAGCCGTTGCTTTGCATGAACTTGAGCGCATGTGCGCGGATCGGGTTCATGTCTAATGGCTCATCTGCTTGCGCACATTTCAGCGCCGCATCGGCAAGAAGTTTGGTCTGCAAAGGCAGCAAATCGCGGAAGATACCCGAAAGCGTCATCACCACATCAATGCGCGCACGACCAAGGGTTTCGAGCGGCACGAGATCAGCGCCACATAAGCGACCGTGCGTGTCAAAGCGCGGCGTTGCACCCATCAGCGCGAGCGCCTGCGCGATTGGTCCGCCATTGGATTTAATGTTGTCGGACCCCCAAAGCACCAGCGCGACAGTCTTTGGCAAAACCTCATGCGTTCTGAGCAATTCAGCCGCTTGCAATGCGCCATCTTCCATCGCGTAAGCGGTGGGCATGCGGAACGGATCAAACGCGTGAATATTGCGGCCTGTGGGCAGAATATCAGGTGCACGGATCACGTCGCCACCTGCAACAGGCTTGATGAATTCACCGTTCATCGCACGCATGAGCGCGTCGAGCTCGACGGATTTGGACAGATGACCGCGCGCTGTTTCGCGAGAAGCAGTCGTGTCAAAGCTCATCTGATCCAGCGTGTTTTGCACCGACTCCTCAGACAGTTCCCGCCCAACGATGTGCAAACCATCAGGGATCAGCGCCTCTTCCGTCTCCAGCAGTTTCAGCCAGAGCGTACCGAGATCATCACATTCCAAATGCACTGTCTCTGCTTGCGCACGGATCAGCCGCTCGAGCGTCTCAACACCTTCATCCGCAGGGTTCATACTGCGCCATTTCGTCAGGCTGTCCTTGAGATCTGCCAAGCCACGATAGAGACCAGACGCCTGCAAAGGTGGCGTAAGATGCGTGATCGTCACAGCGTTCGTGCGGCGTTTGGCAAGTGTTGCCTCGGACGGGTTATTGGCCGCGTACAAGTAAACATTCGGCATATTGCCCATCAAACGATCAGGCCAATCATTGCCGCCACACCCGTTTTGCTTACCGGGCATAAACTCAAGCGCGCCATGCATACCAAAGTGCAGAACAACATCGGCTTTCAGATCATGCTTGAGGTATTGATAAAACGCGCTGAACGCATGGGTCGGAGCAAAGCCGCGTTCGAACAACAGGCGCATAGGATCGCCCTCGTATCCGAACGTAGGCTGAACGCCGACAAAGACATTGCCGAACTGCGCGCCAAGCACGAAAACCTCGCGACCGTTGGACTGGATACGACCGGGTGCTGCACCCCAAGTGGCTTCGATCTCGGAGAGCCAAGGGGTTTGTTGCACAATCTGATCTGCACTGATGCACGCCGCAACATTGGCGTCTTGGCCATACGCCTGCGCGTTGCCCTTAAGGACAGTTTCACGAAGCGCATCCACTGTATCTGGCGGCGTAAGGTCATACCCTTGCGCTTTCATCTCATGCAGCGTGTTGAACAGGCTCTCGAACACAGACAAATAAGCGGCAGTTCCAACGGCGCCAGCGTTCGGCGGGAAGCCAAACAGCACGATGCCGACGGTCTTTTCAGCGTTCTTCTTACGGCGCAGCAGGGCAAGGCGTTCAGCCTTTTCAACCAGCGCATCAACCCGCTCAACACAGGGTGCCATCGCCTTCACATTGCCAATCGCAGCACATTTATGCGCGCAGCCAGTGCAGCCTTCAGGCGCGTGACGGCCTGCGAAAACAGTCGGGTTCGTCGCGCCGTCTATCTCTGGCAAAGCCACGAGCATCGTCGCTTCAATCGGGCTAAGCCCTTGTTCGCCGCCTGCCCACTGGGCAAGAGTTTGGAACTCTAACGGCTGGGCGGCGACATAGGGGACATCAAGCGCGCTAAGCGCATCAACCGCGCCAGTGCTGTCGTTATAAGCAGGGCCACCCACAAGGGAGAAACCCGTCAAAGACACAAGCGCGTCGATCTTGCCAAGATAGTAAGCGTCAATCGCAGGCCGTCCATCAAGACCACCCGCGAACGCAGGAATAACGCGCATGCCGCGTGCTTCAAACGTGCGGATCACATGATCATAATGCGCCGTATCGCCCGCAAGAACGTAGCTGCGCAACATCAACAGACCGATGTTTGGACCAGTGCCTTTGATCGGTAAATCAGCGACGTCTGTCGTAATATGATGATCAGGCAGATCAGGGTGATAGAGACCCGTCTCTGGATATTCAATCGGTGCATCGACCAACGTACCGCGCCATTCAGTCCGCGATGCATAGCGCGAAATCAGAAAACGCACGAGGCTCTCGATGTTCTCGTCAGAGCCACCAAGCCAGTATTGCATGGTTAAGAACCAAGCGCGCAAATCCTGGCTTTTGCCAGGGATCAGACGCAAAATTTTGGGCAAGCGGCGCAGCATCTTCATCTGACCCGCGCCAGAGCCGCCGGACTTCTTCGATGGCTTGAGCTTTTTCAGCAAAGCAATCGCGCCCGTCGCAGGGCGCATCATGTCGAGATCACCCATTTTGGTGAGCTGAACAATCTCTTGATCCGCGATCACACCGACCATCGCATCGCAGGCGTCACGACGTGCAAGCAAGTCAGGCTGAATCGCTTGGATATGCTCTTCAAGGAAGATCACCGAGGTCACGACGATGTCCGCGCTGGCAACATCTGCTTTCGCATCCGCCAAAGTCTGCGGATCTTTCGCCCACTCCGCTGCCGCATGAATCTTGAGCTGCAAACCCGGGAAATCCATCGCCAAGGCAGGCGCAACCCGCGCAGCAGGACCCGCCGCGTGGCGATCCAACGTCAACAAAACGACGTTGTAGGGCTTATGGATCATATCATCGCGCAAAGTGTGCTTTGGCCTCGTATAAAGTGTCGACAGAGATTTGATTGAGACCGCGCTCGTTCGCGTAGCTTTCCGTATTGCGGCGGGCTTTGCCGCGCACAAAGAACGGGATTTTTTTGAGTTCGCGTTCCGCATCAGACAGCCAGATGACGTTGTCATTTACGGGCGCTTCTTCGATCACCGGCGCGCTGGCTGCTTTTTTGGGCGAGTGACCGCCATGATGGCTTGGACCAGCGGCATCATTGAATTCGAAATCTTCGCGGAACATGTGGAGCAAATGTTCTTCGAGACCCATGACCAGCGGATGGATCCATGTATCAAACAACACGTTCGCACCCTCAAACCCCATCTGCGGGGAGTAGCGCGCAGGGAAGTCTTGCACGTGCACAGGCGCGGAAATCACAGCGCAAGGAATGCCAAGGCGCTTGCCAATATGACGCTCCATCTGCGTGCCAAGGATCATCTCTGGCTGCAGCTCTTCAATCGTCTTTTCAACGAGCAGGTAGTCGTCCGTGATCAACGCCTCGACGCCATACTCTTTGGCGAGGGCTCGCACATCACGCGCATATTCGCGGTTGTAACAACCCATGCCGACAACTTCGAAACCCATCTCATCGCGTGCAACACGCGCGGCCGCTTTGACATGTGTACCATCGCCAAAGAGGAACACGCGCTTGCCAGTGAGGTAAGTGCTGTCAACAGAGCGCGACCACCACGTCTGGCGCAGACGGTCGCTATCAATCTCGTTGGTAGAACCGCTGAGCTGACGGATTTCTTCGATGAAGTCCCACGTCGCACCAGCGCCGATTGGGATGGTTTTTGTATAAGGTTGATCAAACGTGCGCTCGCAATGACGCGCAGCGGTTTCGCCAGTCTCTGGGTAGAGCAACACGTTGAAATGCGCTTGGCCCATCTTGGCGATGTCAGCAGGTGTCGCACCCATCGGTGCAGTCACGTTAACCTCAATACCAAGTTCATAAAGCAAGTTGGTAATCTCAGCCACATCGTCGCGGTGACGGAAACCGAGAGCCGTTGGACCGATGATATTGCAGCTGACGCGCTCGGTCTTTTCCATCGGCTTGGCGAGGTGTTTGACGATCTGAAAGAACGTCTCATCCGCGCCGAAGTTCTCTTTACGTTGATAGCTTGGCAGTTCCAGTGGGATCACAGGAATTGGCAGACCCATCGTTTCAGCCAAGCCACCGGGATCATCCTGGATCAACTCAGCTGTGCAAGACGCGCCGACGATAATCGCCTCTGGGAGGAAACGGTCATAAGCGTCTTGGCACGCGTCTTTGAACAGACCGGCAGTATCCGCACCCAGATCACGCGCTTGGAACGTCGTATAAGTCACAGGCGGACGGTGATCACGGCGTTCGATCATCGTGAACAACAGATCCGCATATGTATCGCCTTGAGGGGCATGCAGAACGTAGTGCAAACCCTTCATCCCAGTCGCAACGCGCATTGCACCAACGTGGGGCGGGCCCTCATATGTCCAGACGGTTAATTTCATTCCGCAGCTACCCCCAAGATCGCTTTGCGACGCAGTGGACGCGCGAAGAGAGAGGCGAGATCGCCAGCTTGCTCGTAAAAATGCACAGGGGTGAAGACCAGCTCAATCGCCCATTTGGTGCTGAGACCTTCGGCTTCTAACGGGTTCGCAAGTCCAAGACCACAAACCGTCAGGTCAGGACGCGCCTCGCGGCAGCGATCAAGTTGCAAGTCCACATCTTGCCCTTCGGAAATCTGTGGACCTGCGGGGAGAAGATCGAGATCGGGGCCATGAATGGCGTCGTGAATATAGGGCATGCCCACTTCGATCGCGCTCATTCCGCATTCACGGGTCAAAAAGCGTGCGAGAGGAATTTCAAGCTGGCTGTCAGGGAAGAAGAAAACGGACTTGCCATCCAAAGCTTCTGCCGCTTGCGCAACCGCTTGGCGGGCGCGACGACGGGGCGCATCTGTCGTCTTCTCAAAAAGCTCATCAGACACACCAAACTCTTTGGCAATCACGGAAAGCCAAGCAGTCGTGCCTTCTTCGCCCAATGGGAAAGGCGCTGCCAAATGACGCGCGCCACGACGCAACATGGCCGCGTGGGTTTCCCCAAGGAATGGCTGTGTCAGTGCGAAGACTGTGTTCGGACCAATCTGCACATCTGCATCGATCGTGCGCGCAGGCAGGACTTGAACGTTCTCAATCCCAAGACCGTCAAGCAGACCCAACATCTGATCTTCGACCACGTCAGGCAAAGCACCGACAACGACCAGATTGCGCTCTTCCGTTTTAGGAAGCACAGGTACCATCGCGGCGAGACATGCGTCTTCACCTTGGGTGAAGGTCGTCTCGATACCCGAACCGGAATACTCAAGAACGCGCACTTTCGGTGCATAGGCTTGTGTCAAACGCTCCGCCGCGCGGTTCAGGTCAAGCTTGATCACTTCAGACGGGCAGGACCCAACAAGGAAGAGCTGGCGAATATCAGGGCGACGCGACAGCAGTGTCTCAACTTCGCGGTCCAACTCGGCATGTGCGTCGTTGAGACCCGCGAGGTCTGATTCTTCGAGAATCGCTGTTCCGAATCGCGGTTCCGCGAAAATCATCACGCCAGCAGCGCTTTGCAAAAGGTGCGCACATGTGCGCGACCCGACCACTAGAAAGAACGCATCCTGCATCTTGCGGTGCAGCCAGATGATACCTGTGAGACCACAGAACACTTCGCGCTGACCGCGTTGCTTCAGGATAGGCGCAGAGCGGCAACCACCTGCGATTGGGGGACGGGATTGATCGGTCATGCGGCTAGCTCCGACTGAAGGCGCGCGGCGCGCAATTTCCATAAGAATTGGCCTGCGTTGACGACGTAGGTTGCATAAGCTGCAAGTACGATAACGATCAGCGCATCAGGTGAAATGCTGCCCGTCAAAAGGCCATAAAGATAAAGGGTATGAAGCGCGATCACGACAAAGCTGAACACGTCTTCCCAAAAGAACGCAGGGGCGAAAAGCCACTGTCCAAAGACAACCTTTTCCCAAATCGCGCCGGTCACCATAATGAGGTACAAAAGGAACGTTTTCGCGATGATTGAAACGGTCGCAACCTCGTAGCCAGAACCGCTCGTTAGGTAGCGCAGAACCAACACTAAAGAGACGAGGAAAACAGCAAATTGCAGCGGCGCCAAGATCGCTTGAACCGTGGTCCAAACGCTCGTGTCACGACGCACGCGCTGTTCGGGTGTGTATAGCCCGACCTGCTCTTGTGATGTCCGTGATGCGTTCGCCATTTTGCCCCCCTAAGGCACATTCGGTGTAAATAAAATTTGGCAGTATCAGCGCAATATGTCAACTTTGATTTACACATTTCGATCATTTTCAACACCAGCTTTCAAAGTTTTTCGCGCTAACACCCCGTTTTTAAGGTATTTCGGCAAAAGTGTCATGATTTATTGACATATCCCGCCGAATACGTGACGATAGCAGCCAACGAATATAACGCGCGCTTTGCTTGGTTTGTTATTCTCAAACTCGGCGGTTTTCAAAACGAGGGGGAAGAGTCACTTGGTTTTCGACGAAATCACTTTTTCGACCCGCCCCTCCAACGAGGTGGATAGCGTTGCTGTGCGCGCGCTTGGCTTGCTTGCTGCAAACACAGGAAGCAAAGCGCCCAGTAGCTCGTTCAAAAGCTTGGCTGATCATCCCGAGCTAACGAAATTACTCACACAGCGCCTTTATCTAGCATCGTTCAGTGCGGACCGGCAAAATGTCATGTCTGCAATCAAAGAAATGCAAATCGCAGAAGCGAGCGTTTCAGACATCATTTCTATTCTTGTGCCAGCCGCTGCACGTAAACTTGGGCAGGACTGGATTAATGACACCGCCTCGTTCGGGGCCGTCACGATTGGATGCGCGCGCTTGCAAGCTTGTGTGCATCATCTTGAACGCAATTTCGCGGAACGTCCCTTGAAAGACCGCGCTCATGAAACCAACTGTTTGGTTGTCGTCCCTCAAGGTGCACAGCATACGCTTGGCGCGGTCGTTTTGGCCGCAGAATTGCGTCAGGCCGGACCCCATGCGCAACTCGCGCTGGATGTGAGCCCAGAGAAAATGGCGCGCCTTGTAAACGATGAGCATTTCGATGTGGTAATGATTTCCGCCGCTCTTGGGCAAAATATCGAAACACTTCGAGCACTTGTGAGTGCTGCCCGCAGAAAAGATGACCGCTCAAAAGTCATCATTGGTGGCAGTTTGATAAGCAGTGAAAAGAACCTGAAAAAGGCAACCCTTTCGGATGACGTAACTTCCGATTGGCACACTGCCGTAAATTTGGGCACTTCGGGCTTGCAGAATGCCGAAGCAAAGCCCTAATAAGCAAGTATAACTACGTGCGCGCTTCGCCTAAGGACGCGTTCAAAGGAAGACGATGAATGGCGCCGCACGGTGAAATGAGCTGGACTGAAGGCATGATCCCCGCGATCAAACCCGAAGTTGTGGCCAGCATAGTGTCGCGGATCTCTGATCTTGCCTTGGTTATCTCCGAAGATGGCGTGATCAGAAGTGCTCAGGCGAACCCAAATTTTAATTTGGCGCCAGAACTCCAAATGTGGCTTGATCGACCAGTTCAGGATTTCCTCACTGTCGAATCGATTCCGAAGTTCGAAACACGGCTTGCTCAATTCAAAGATCATAAGTCCGATGTGCAGCCCGTTCAGGTGAACCACGCCGCGCACAAGGATGTCCCTGAATTTCCGATCCAATACAGTTTTCATCGCACAGGTGCCGAAGACAGCATCCTTATGCTCGGCAACGATCTGACGTCGACCGCAGAAATGCAGCAGCAGTTGGTTGCCGCACATATTGCGCTTGAAAATGATTACGAGACACAGCGCGAACATGATCTACGCTTCCGCGTGCTGCTGGAATCTTCCGAGACCTCAACCGCATTCATTTCGGTCAAGACTGGCAAGTTAGAAGCTTGTAACAGCGCGGCTGAATCGCTCTTCGGCAAAACGCGCGACGCTCTTATTGGCGCATCCTTCGCGCTTGAGTTTCGAGTGCAGGGCAGGGGCGATCTGGTGGATCAACTTGTCGCCGCCGCGTCCGAACAGGTCAGAACCTCGATCATCGTAAAAAGCGTAAAGACCGGACAAGACCTGACGCTCAAACCCACGCTTTATCGCGGGGCCGATGGGCCGATGCTTTTGTGTAAAATGAGCATTGATGAAGAAGAAGGCGCGTCCAGTGGCCAGCTACAGTCTCAGCTTATCGATCTTTATCATCGTGGCAGTGATTCTATCGTGTTCCTTGATGGCACAGGTCTCATCCTAAGCGCCAACGATGCGTTTTTGAACTTCACTGACGTGACTCACCCGCAAAATCTCAAAGGGCGCTCGATGGTTGAGTTTTTCAACCGTGGGTCCATTGATCTAAACGTGATGCTCGAAAACGCGCGCCGCACTGGTAGCATGCGACTCTATGCGACCAAAGTTCTGAGCGAGCATGGTGGCGAACGCGCCGTTGAAATCTCAACGACCCAGCTCAAAGCGGGCAAGGCGAGCGTATTCGCGATGATTATCCGCGACAGCCGCCGCGTTGAAACCGTGCGCACACCGATGCAGCAAATCACCGAAGTTGATATGCGCTCTGTAATCGAGTTGATCGGCGGACATTCTTTGAAAGACATTGTCGCGCAATCAACTGATGTGATTGAGAAAATGTGCATCGAAACCGCCGTAGAGATGACGTCAAACAATCGCGTTGCTGCGGCTGAAATGCTAGGGCTGTCACGTCAATCGCTCTACGTCAAACTGCGCAAGTACAACCTGGTCAACAAGTCCTAACGCGAAATACTGTCAGCCCAAAGCTCGCTCAGACGCTCCTTTGCATCCTCGACATCGCTGCTGATTCCGTCAAATTCCATAAGCTCTAGCAGATGCATGTTCTCGTCAACGCTTTGACCGCTCAGGAAAATTGACAGATGCGGCGCGCTTATACGGACGGCCAAAACGAGACGCGATAAAGCTTCAAACGAGTGCTTCCCACTCATCGACAGACCCAAAATGCGCGCAGGCGTTTGCTCGATCTGTTCAACCAAAGCGTCGTGATCCAACCCTGTCTTAACAGTAATATCCCAGCCTTCTTTGCGAAAAAGATCCGCCGCCATACGAATACCCAGCGTATGATCCTCACCAGGAACCGAAGCGAAAAGCGCTGATTTGCCCTCTACCAGCGCGACAGGTTCAAACATGTGTTTCATTCCGCGCATGATCGCAAAAATTCGGCCGGTCGCGAGGGTCACTTGCGAAAATCTAACGCGGTCTTCTTCCCACCAATCGCCAAGCAAACGCGCAGCAGCGGCGAGATGCGCAATATAAATTGCTTCCGCCCCTTTCCCTCCAGTGCGTAGGCCAAGAATTAGCTGCGGGGCAATTGTATCGTCAGTATCGATAAGAGCATGCGCAAGCTGCTCTAGATCTTCCGCATTGGGCGCTTCGATCTCAGCTTCGATCGTGTCCGCTTTGGACACAACGCGGCGGATCACCTCGCGCGCGAGATTTGCAACCAAATCCTCTGGCAGATGGTCTCTTAGACGATGAATATTGGACTTGTTGCGCTCGTAGACATCGATTTCCAGGGCGCCAAAACCCGCGTTGCCCATCAACGCTCTTTTCTCGCCTGCCATTCAAAATGTCCCCCAAAACCATACTACAATACCTTCGCGACGCCCCTGACCTCCGCTTCAACAACGCCTTCCAAGCTTTCAGCAATCGCTGAATACATGGACCTTCCAGGGAAATTCGTTCGGTTCTGCGGTGCCTACGTTCCAATCTTGTCTAGATTAGAGCCGCAAAACCATCAGAGTACCTGTGTCGAAGGTCCCAATTTCATCAACACATTTTTCTACGTTACCGAAATCTATTTGCGCAGCTATGCAAACAAACCCAAACTGACGGTAAGACTTATGACAGGACTCGACTATCCCGCTATGGGTTAGAGTACGTTGCAAGAAACAACTTCAAGTACTTCGGATATACCACTGCGTATTAATACGTGCATTCAACCAACCATCCGAATTAGATCCGCGACACCGCGCGCATTCATTTTTTCGCGAATGCGAGAGCGATGACCCTCCACAGTGCGTTGGCTCACATCAAGCTCGCTCGCGATTTCTTTGTTCAGTTTACCTTGCAAAAGATGCTGCAAAACTTCGCGCTCGCGATCCGTCAATTTCGCCAAACGATCTGCAACGATCTTCTTGGAGACCGTCGCAGGCTGCTTTTTAAACAACATTTCAGTGGCAGCATTTACAGCCCCCATCAAACGCTCTTCGGCCATGGGTTTTTCGATGAAATCGAATGCGCCAGCGCGCATCGCAGCAACCGCATCAGGCACGCTCGCCTGAGACGCCGTAACAATCACCGGCAAGCGCATGCCATTCTCGGCCATGTAGCTCTGTAGCTCGGCACCACTCATCTCAGGAAGCGATAGATCAAGAACCATTAGTGCGCTTTGCTGCGGCTCGTATTGCGTCAGGAAATCCTCTGCGTTCTGGAAAGACACGCACTCAAAACCCTGCGCGGCAAACAAAACGCGATAGCGCTCACACGCTACCTCGTCCGGCTCGACAACATAAATCGAGAGTGTCTCTGTCTGTCCATCCATCGCACGCCTCCAAAATTGAGTGTCGTACAACCAATTAGAACGCGTGCGGTCGGCTTCAACTCGCTCGTACAATAAAGTTGGCGCAATACGTCGCACCCAAAATGCAGTGCGCCAAACCAAGGCTTGCAAATATTAAGCCTTCCTCAGACTCTTCTCTCATCGTATGAAAATACATCTCGTTTTCTCAAAGGGTTGAGCCGTGGCCGAACGTTCCTTCGCGAAAGAAGTCCAGCATTTGAAAATCGGTGCAGGTGAAACCTTTCGCGGCGAAGGCATTTTGGCCATCACCAAGGCGCTATTAGAAAATGGCGTTGGCTACGTTGCAGGCTATCAAGGCTCGCCCATTTCGCACCTCATGGACGTTTTGGCCGACGCGCAAGATATCCTCTCAGACATGGGTGTGCACTTTGAGGCGAGCGCGTCAGAGGCAACCGCCGCCGCCACTTTAGCCGCCTCCGTGCACTACCCCATTCGCGGCGCTGTCACGTTCAAATCCACCGTCGGCACCAATGTCGCGTCCGACGCTTTGGCCAATCTTGCATCCGGCGGTGTGACAGGCGGCGCACTGGTGATCGTCGGCGAAGACTACGGCGAGGGCTCGTCGATCATGCAAGAGCGCAGCCATGCGTTTGCAATGAAAAGCCAGATCTGGCTGTTAGATCCACGCCCCAACTTGCCCTCAATGGTGAAAGCGGTAGGCGATGGTTTCGCACTTTCTGAAGCGTCAAACAGCCCTGTGATGCTGCAACTCAGGATCAAGTCGTGTCACTTGCTCGGTGAGTTCGAAGCGCGCGAAAACGTCCGCCCATCGACGACCGTGAAAGACGCATTAGAGAACCCCAAACGCGACGTCGAACGCATCGTTCTGCCCCCCGCCTCTTATCTGCACGAGCAGGAAAAAGTCACCAAACGCCTGCCTGCCGCGATTGAATATATCCGCGCCAACAAGCTCAACGAGCACTTCGGCCCAAAGCAAGGCAAGGTCGGCATCATCTGTCAGGGCGGTCATTACAACGGCGTCATCCGCGCGCTGCAACGCTTGGGTCTGGCGAATATGTACGGCGATTGCGACGTACCTTTGCATGTGCTCAACGTTACTTATCCTTTGCTCGATGACAAGATCATTGCCTTCGCAAAAGACAAAGACAGCCTGTTTGTCATCGAAGAGGGCCATCCAGCCTACATCGAACAAAACATCCGCGCCATCCTACACAAAGCGGGTGCGCGCTGCGCCGTCGAGGGCAAAGGACCGCTGCCAGAAGCGGGCGAACTCACAGGTCAAATCCTGCTCGATGGCCTCTCGTCTTATTTCTCCAACGCCGCCCCCGACCTCATGCCCTCCGTCGCGCGCGCACCCAACGCACCACCGCAACTCAAGATGCCCGAACTCGCCGACACTGTCCCCGCGCGACCGCCCAGCTTTTGCATCGGTTGCCCCGAACGTCCGATCTTTGCCGCGACAAAGCTGGTTGAGGAAGAACTCGGCCCCCATCACATAGCCAGCGACATCGGCTGCCACCTCTTTTCCATCAACGCGCCCTTTGATTTAGGCTCCACAACGATGGGGTATGGTCTTGGCCCTGCGTCCGCTTCTGCGTTCAACGACAAGTCAGCCAATCGACGCTCGATCTCTTTTCTCGGAGATGGGGGATTTTGGCACAACGGCCTGACCTCTTCGATTGGCAACGCTGTGTTTAATGAGAATGACGGCGTCATCATCATCGTCGACAACTACTATTCCGCCGCGACAGGTGGGCAGGATATCCTCTCTTCGCGCGCTGATAACGTCTCGAAATCTACGCAACATCCGATTAAAAAAGCGGTTGAGGGCATGGGCGTAAAATGGGTGCGCCAGATTGATCGCACCTATGACGTGGGCAAGATGCAAGCGACGTTGAAAGAGGCTTTGGAAACGCCCGAAACAGGCCCAAAGGTCATCATCGCGTCGTCCGAGTGTATGCTCAACAAGCAACGCCGCGAGAAACCTTTGGCCAAAAATGCTGTGTCAGAGGGCAAACGCATGACCCGTACCCGCTTCGGCGTGGATGAGGATGTGTGCACCGGCGATCACGCCTGCATTCGTCTCTCTGGCTGTCCATCTCTCTCGCTCAAAACCCTCGATGATCCCCTGCGCGATGATCCTGTGGCGAGCATTGATCAAAATTGCGTCGGCTGTGGAAACTGCGGTGAAGTCGCCGATGCGGCTGTGCTTTGCCCCTCGTTTTATCAAGCTGACCTCATTCAGAACCCGTCCAAAATAGACCGCACACTCAGCGAGTGGCGCACAAAAATCATCACCAAATTGCAAAAACGCCGCGATGCACGTCGTCTCGTCTTCTCGAAAGATCTGTCATGAGCGACATCATCAAACTCGCCGTACTCGCAGTCGGCGGGCAGGGGGGCGGCGTGCTCACCAACTGGATCGCCGACCTCGCCACGCGTTGTGATTATGCCGTGCAAATGACGTCTGTCGCTGGCGTCGCGCAGCGCACGGGGGCAACGATTTATTACGTCGAAATGGCCCCCAAGACCGACCGCCAACCCGTCTTCGCGCTTAGTCCAAGCCCCGGTGATCTCGATATTCTGATCGCTGCGGAGTTGATGGAAGCGGGACGCGCGGTCTTGCGCGGGTTCGTCACCCCAGACCGTACCACTCTGATCGCTTCTACCCATCGCATCCTTGCCACATCCGAGAAAATGGTCCCCGGCGATGGCCGCGCCAAAGATGCGTTGGTCGAGAGTGAAATCACCAAAGCGGCCCTGCGCTCTGTCTGCTTCGACATGGACACGCTCGCCACGAACGCGGGCAGCATGATTTCCGCCAGTCTCTTTGGCGGTCTCGCGCGCAGTGGGGCTTTGCCTTTTGAAACCGCGCAATTCGAAGCCGTGATCGAAGCCTCTGGTCGCGGTGTCGCCCAAAGTCTCGCGGCGTTTCGTGCGGCTCTGAACTACGAACCCACGGCTGACACCTTCGTTAAGAAACACAATGAAACGGTCAATGGCCCGAAAAACCTTCTGAGCGACTGGCACGCCCTCTCAGATCAAGTCAAAAACTTCCCAAGTGACGCGCAAGACATGATCAAAGCAGGCTTACAAAAAACCGTCGATTACCAAGACATCGCATACGGTAAAACCTACCTCTCACACCTGCAAACCCTATCCCCAGAGCTCACCCAAACAGCCGCCAAATACATCGCCAACGCCATGTGCTACGATGACATTTTGCGTGTTGCTGACCTCAAAACCCGCGCCTCCCGCCAGACCCGCCTGCGCACAGAGCAAGACATCCCAGAAGGCGAGATCGTCCACGTCACCGAATACTTCCACCCGCGCGCCGAAGAAATCTGCGGCACGCTTCCCGCACGACTTGGCGCATGGATCGAAGCACGCCCCAAGATGTTCCAACTTCTCGATAAGCTCACAAACAAAGGTCGTCGCATCAGAACCGACGGCATCATTGGCTTCGGAGCATTGTGGATCGTCAGCGCGCTAAAACCTTACCGCCGCCAACTGCTGCGCCACCGATACGAGAGCGCCCATCTCGATCGCTTGCTCAAAATCACCCAACAATCCGCATCAAAAGACCCACAACTCGCCATCGAAATTCTTGCGTGTCAGCGCCTGATCAAAGGCTACTCCGACACACATCTGCGCGGTCAATCTAAGTTCGACAAAGTGCTCTCAGTGCTTGACGCATTGGAAGGGCGAGAGGACGCAGCCGAGTGGATCAAACGCTTGCGCACCGCAGCCTTAGAGGATGAAAAAGGCGACGCATTAGACGGCGCGCTCGCAACGGTTCGCTCTTTCACATGAGCACCGTCTATGACCTTTTCGCCGCCACGGCCAAGCGCACACCTGAGCGTCCAGTCCTTAATATTCTGCCGCGTGTCGCTGAAATATACGCCATTGAAAGTGGTGAAATCACCTACGGCTCTGCGCTCAGTAAAATCGACGAAACCGCTGAAAATCTCAAAACCGCAGGCTACAAATCTGGTATGCGCATCGCGCTCTTGCTCGAAAACCGCCCCGCGTTTTTCATCATCTGGCTCGCGCTGAACAAGCTCGGCCTCTCCGTTGTCCCCATTAATCCCGACCTGCGCGCAAGCGAGCTTGAATACCTCATCGGCCATTCGGAACCTGCCCTCATCATCGCGCTCCCTACGCGTCATGCGGAACTCAAAAAGGCAGCGAACGAAGCAAAAATCACGCTCCAAGTCATCGCCCCAAACGATCCTATTACAACGCCTCGCCAAAACGCTACCGTCGCGCGCGATCAAGCAGGCAATGCGCTTGAGGCCGCGATCCTTTACACCTCTGGCACCACTGGAAATCCCAAAGGATGCGTGCTTTCCAACACGTATTTCCTGCTCGCGGGGCAGTGGTACGCCGACCTTGGCGGCATTGGCACGCTTGATCAAACAGGTGAGCGGATGATCACCCCGCTGCCGATTTTCCACATGAACGCGATGACCTATTCCTTCATGGCGATGATCACTGTTGGGGGCTGCCTCACCATTCTGGATCGCTTTCACCCCAGCACATGGTGGCAAGATGTGAGCGCCTCGAACGCGACCTGCCTGCATTATCTTGGCGTCATGCCAACGATGCTCATGGGGTTCGAGCCAGCCCCTCAAGACCGCGCGCATTCGATCCGGTTTGGCTTTGGCGCAGGCGTCGACCCGAACCTGCAAGCGGACTTCGAAAACCGCTTCGGCTTTCCCTTGATCGAGGCATGGGCGATGACCGAAACAGGCGCAGGTGCCGTCATCGCTTCCGCCAGCAAAGACCGCCTTGTCGGCAAATCCAGCATCGGCAAACCTGAAGCAGCTGTTGAGTGCAAACTCCTCGATGACGCAGAAAATGAAGCAACCCAAGGCGAACTTCTCGTGCGCCGCGCAGGCGATGACCCGCGTTATGGCTTCTTCTCGGAATACTACAAAGACCCCAAAGCCACTCAAGAAGCGTGGCAAAACGGCTGGTTTCACACAGGCGACATCGTGCGCAAAGACCTCAGCGGCAACTACTTCTTTGTAGATCGCAAAAAAAATGTGATCCGTCGCTCTGGCGAAAACATCGCCGCTGTCGAAGTTGAATCCGTGCTCATGCGCCACCCCGAAATCCTCGCTGCGGGCGTTGCACCTGTACCGGACCCGGTGCGCGGCGATGAGGTTTTCGCTTGTCTCAAAGTCACTGATCCCAGCGTTGAGCGCGCCCATGAGATTATCCGATGGTGTCTAGATCAAATGGCCTACTACAAAGCACCGGGCTACATTGCCTTTGTCGAAGAACTGCCGTTAACCTCTACACAGAAAATCCAAAGAGCATCCTTAAAATCCCGTGCGAAAGAGTTAATGAGCGACCCAAGCACCATCAAAACCGCACACCTTAAAAAGCGACACCCGAGCTAATGGCCAAACCTCGTCAAAGCTACGAAGGCGTCGCAATCACCGCGCCCTTCTCGATGCCCTATCAGCGCTATTCCATCGACACAGCCCATTGGTGGATCGCCAAAGCGTTGCGTGGATCACTTGATGCGGCAGGTCTCAAACCCAACGACCTTGATGGTTTTTCCGTTGCAAGTTTTACGCTTTTTCCCGACTCCGCCGTGGGGCTCACCCAGCATCTTGGCCTTTGTCCGCGCTGGCTTGACCACATCCCAATGGGCGGGGCGAGCGCCTCGGTCGCCATCCGCCGCGCCGCGCGTGCGATACAAGCAGGGGACGCAAATATCGTCGCTTGTGTGGCAGGCGATACCAATCACATCGACAGTTTTCGCAACATGCTGTCCAGCTTTTCCCGCTTCGCGCAGGACGCATCCTACCCCTATGGCTACGGCGGCCCCAACGCCAATTTCGCACTACTCACAGATCGCTACATGCAAGAATTCGGTGCCGCACGCGAAGATTTCGGGCGCATCTGCGTCGCTCAACGCGAGAATGCTTTGCGCTACCCAAATGCTATTATGAAGAAACCTTTAACGCTTGAACACTACATCAGCGCACGTCCTATCGCGGACCCTATCGCGCTGTTTGATTGCGTGATGCCCTGCGCGGGATCAGAGTGTTTTTTGTTAATGTCTGAAGACGAAGCGATTAACCGTAATCTGCCCTACGCCACCCTTGGCGGGGCGATCGAGCGACACAACGCACATAGCACTGACGACATCCAATTGCGCGGCGGTTGGACCATGGACATAGATGAACTCTACACCATGTCCGACTGCACCCCCAACGACATTGACCTGCTCCAAACCTACGACGACTACCCCGTCATTTCGATGATGCAGATCGAAGATCTTGGATTTTGCGCCAAAGGGGATGGCCCTGAGTTTGTGCGCAATCACGACTTAACAATCGACGGCGACTTCCCACACAACACCTCGGGCGGCCAACTCTCTGCCGGACAAGCAGGTGCGGCTGGTGGCTACATAGGCATGGTCGAAGCGATCCGCCAAGTCACAGGAACAGCGGGCGGCACACAGGTGAAAAATGCAAGTACCGCGATGGTTTCGGGCTTTGGCATGATTAACTATGATCGTGGCGTTTGCACCAGTGCGTCGATCCTGAAAACAGGGGTGCGCGTGCATGACTGAGCCACTCGCATTTCCACCAAAGAAAGACCCGCAAAAACGTTCCACCACGCCAACGCGCCCCCCCGAAGCACGCTCTCGCGCCTCACTCGCACTGAGTGCTGCCGCTGCTGAAGGACGCTTTGCGCTTCAGGTTTGCGACGAATGCCAAACCGTCCAATACCCCCCGCGTGACGCATGTGTCTCTTGCATCGGGACCGATTTACGCTGGACAGATGTCTCACCAAAGGGTCACTTACTCGCTGAAACGACGGTGCGAACTTCGACCAAACTGTTCTTTCGCGAGCGCGCTCCGTGGCGCATGGGATCGGTAAAACTCGACGTCGGCCCGGTAGTTCTTTGCCATATCCACGGCGATTGCGTCCGCGGCGGTGCTGTGAAGCTATTGAACCGGTTGGATAAATCAGGGCAGGGGGTGCTTATCGCCACTCCCTTAGAGAGGAGTGACCATATGGAGGACGACCCGCAACTGCGCGCGCTGTCTGCACATCCCAAACACCGCCGCATCCTGATCACCGACGCGTGGAACCCCAACACGCCCGCGCTAGCGCAAGCACTTCTTGATGCAGGTGCCGCGACTGTTTTCGTCGGCGAAGCCGAGAGCTGGCGACCCCATCCAAACCGCGACATCCTCGCAAAGATGGCAAATGTCGAAGTCCTCCCGCTTGATGTGACCGACACGTCTTCCGTCCAAAAACTCGCGGGGGAGATTGGTGGAAAAACTGATATCCTCATCAACAATGCGCGCTTCTTACGGCCCGGCGGTGTGCTCTCTCGCGGCGACACTGGGTTCGCCCGAGACGAGATGGAAGTTAACTATCTTGGCCTTATGCGACTCGCTCAAGCTTTCGGTCCGGGCATGTGCGCGCGCACCGCTGATGGCGTGAATTCCGCCGCCGCTTGGGTCAATATCCTCTCTGCTTACGCGCTCTCAAACACCCCTGACTACGGCTGCTTCTCCGCCTCCAACGCCGCCGCATATTCGCTCAGCCAATCCTTGCGCGGCGAATTTCGCAGCTCTGGCTTACGTGTGATGAACGTCTTCGTCGGCCCAACGGATGACGACTGGCACGCACCGCTGCCGCCACCAAAAGTCTTGCCTCAAGGCCTCGCCCGGTCTGTCGTCGCAGGCTTAATCGATGGACTAGAAGACGTCTTTTGCGGTGACATCGCCAAAGATATCCGCGACCGCTGGCAACAAAATGCAAAAGTTCTAGAACGCGAAATGACATTCGGGAGCGACAGCGCATGAGCACTCTTCAATCCCTCGCGACGGACATTGCGTTAGGAAAGGTTAAGATCGTCGATCTGACCCACACGCTTGATCCCGACTTTCCCGTGATCATTCTACCCCCTGAATTCGGCCAATGCGCGCGCTTTCGGATGGAAGAAATCAGCGCCTACGATCATCGTGGCCCTGCGTGGAAGTGGCACAATCTAACGCTCTCCGAGCACACAGGCACTCATTTTGACGCGCCCTCTCACTGGATTTCTGGCCGCGACGTGCCCAATGGCTCAGTTGATGAAATCCCACTCGATGCTTTTGTCGGACCTGTTGTTGTGATCGACTGTTCTGAGGGTGCTGAGAAGAATGACGATTTTGAACTAACGCCAGAAGTGATCCAAAAATGGGAAGCAGAGCACGGCATCATCCCCTCTGGCGCTTGGGTTTTGATGCGCACGGATTGGTCCAAACGCTCTGGTGCTGAATATCTCAACATGCGCGAGGACGGACCACACTCACCCGGCCCAACCCCTGATGGGATCAAGTTTTTGATCGATCAACGTGACATTCGCGGCTTTGGCACGGAAACCGTTGGCACCGATGCGGGCCAAGGCTCGCACTATGTGCCGCCCTATCCTGCGCATTATTTTCTACACGGCGCTGGTAAATATGGCCTGCAATGTCTTGCCAATCTCGACCAACTTCCGCCAACTGGCGCAATCCTGCTCGCCGCTCCTTTGAAGATCAAAAACGGCACAGGCAGTCCGCTCCGCGTACTCGCGATGATAGAGAATTAGGTTAAGATATGGGTGAAATCCAAGGTATCATCACAGACGTCACAAAGTTAACAAACCGCATTTCACAGTTAACAATCGCAAGCACTGATGGCGCAGTTTTCCCCGAATGGACCGCGGGCGCGCATGTCGAATTCAACACACCTAATGGAAAACGCGCATATTCCTTAATCCCTTCCGACACTCTCGAGCACTACAAGATCGCCGTGCAACGCGACCACGACGGGCAGGGCGGTTCGACCTACATGCACACGCTTACCACTGGTGATGGAATTAGCTTTAGCGCCCCAAAGAACGACTTCCCTTTAGACAAAAACGCTCCCGCTGTTTTACTGGCTGGCGGTATTGGCGTAACACCTTTGGTTTCTATGGCAATTGCTTTGAAGGATGAAAATCGAAGCGTCTCGATGATATATGCAGGGCGTTCGCGGCAAGAAATGGCTTATATTTCAGAGCTACAACAGGCTTTGAGCGATCAACTCCGCATGCACTTTGACGATAAACATGGGCGCCTCGATCTTAACGAAGTCGTTAATGCGCTCGATACAAATGCGCATCTTTATGTGTGTGGCCCACGCCCCATGCTCGACGCGACACGCAAAGTTGCTGCAACCGCAGGCGTCAATCCAGAGCGCATCCATTTTGAGCTGTTCGAAACAGCCAGCCCACAAACAGGCGACACACCCTTTGAGGTGCAAATCAACGATGGATCCGTTTTCAAAATCCCTGTTGGTAAAACCATCATCGAAGTCCTCGAAGAAAACGACATCGACGTGATGTACGACTGCCAGCGTGGCGATTGCGGCATCTGCCAGTGTGACGTCCTCGAGGGCGTCCCGGATCACCGTGATGTTGTCCTGTCAGAGGCAGAGCGCGCCGCAGGGGATGTCATGCAAATCTGTGTCAGCCGCGCGAAATCCGCGCGTTTGGTACTGGATATAGATGGAGAATAAAATGGGCTTTCATGTTGGCAATCCAAAGAGCGCAGCAGACCTTGTGCAAGCGCATCAAGTGCACCGCGACGTCTATATCTCACCCGATGTGTATGCGCTTGAGATGAAACATGTTTTTGCCAACGCTTGGGTGTTTGTCGGCCACGAAAGTCAGACCCCGAAAAAGGGCGATTACTTTGCCACCCAGATCGGCAACCAACCCGTCATTCAGGTCCGTCACAAACCCGATGACATCCATGTCCTGCTCAATCGCTGTCCGCACAAAGGCACCAAGATCGTCATTGATCGTCAAGGCAACACAGGCAAATTTTTCCGCTGTCCCTATCATGCGTGGTCGTTCAAAACAGACGGCTGCCTCCTCGCGATTCCGCTGAAAAAGGGGTACGAGGGAACTGGCTTAGAAAAGACTCAAAACGGCAAAGGCATGAAAGCCGTCGGTGCTGTGAAAAACTATCGCGGCTTCATTTTCGCGCGTCTCGCCGACGAAGGCATCAGCTTTGAAGAGTTCTTTGGTGACAGCCTCAGTTCGCTCGATAACATGGTGGATCGCTCGCCCGAAGGGCGGCTCGAAGTTGTCGGCCCACCGCTGCGCTACATGCATTATTGCAACTGGAAAATGCTGGTAGAAAACCAAACAGACACCTGTCATCCCATGGTCGCGCATGAAAGTAGCGCGGGCATCGCTGTTAAGCTTTATGAAGAACTCAATCTCCCAAAAGGCGCGCCAAAACCCGCTGCGATGCAGATTATTGCGCCTTTCATGAGCCCTTATGAGTTTTTCGAGGGCATGGGTATCCGCACTTGGCCAAACGGACATGGCCACACGGGCGTGCATCACTCGATCCACTCCGATTACTCCGCGATCCCCGGTTATTTCGAGGCGATGGTCGAAACCTATGGTGAGGAAAAGGCCAAAACGATTTTGGACGAAAACCGCCATAACACCGTCTACTTCCCAAACATCATGATCAAAGGACCGATCCAACAACTGCGCACTTTCATCCCGCTCGCCGCCGACAAAACCATTGTCGAGAGTTACATTTACCGTCTTGTCGGCGCGCCTGATGAGCTGACCGCGCGCACCGCGATGTACAACCGCATGATTAACGCACCCACCTCGATTGTCGGGCACGACGATCTGGAAATGTATGAACGCGCGCAAGAGGGGTTGCATGTGAATGGCCTCGAATGGGTTAATATTTCGCGCCTTTTGGAAGACGATGAAAACCACGAAGGAGAAGCCGTGCTAAACGGCACAACCGAGCGGCAAATGCGCAATCAGTTCGATGCGTGGCGCAAGTTTATGACCTATGATCAGGATCAGCAGGAGGCGGCAAAATGAGCGTTTCCAAAGATCAAATCATCGACTTCATCTACGAAGAAGCCCGCATGTTGGATGAGGGTCGCCACGATGAGTGGCTCGCGCTTTGGCTGACAGATGGACACTACTGGATGCCGCTGGATTACAAGCAAAGCGATCCGATTAACGAAACCTCTTTGCTCTATGAAGACATGTTCATGCTCAAACTGCGTGTCGAGCGCCTCAATGGCGCGCGCACGTTTAGCCAAAAACCCAAAAGCCGCTGTCACCACGTTATCCAACGTCCATTTATCGATGAAATGAACGGCGATACTTTTGTGACCAACACGTCCATGCACTACGTCGAAACGCGGCTGGATGAGCAACAACTCCTCGCGCTCACCGCGCGTCACGATTTGACACTCGTCGATGGCCAGCTTCGTATTGCAAACAAACGTATCGATATACTTAATTGCGACGCCGCGTTCCGTAATATTCAGTTGCTGCCATGACGCAATACACAGCACTCATCACAGGCGGCAGCAAAGGCATCGGTGCGGACCTCGGCCAGCGCTTAGTCGAAAAAGGCTACCAAGTCGTTTCCCTCTCACGCGGCAAACCCGAATGGTCGAACGCCGCATTACACCACGTCGAAGTCGACTTGCTCGACACAGAGGCAACCAAACAAGCCGCGAAACAAATCGCCGCCGCGCACAAAATTACGCATCTCATCCACAACGCCGGCATCATTTGGCCCAACTTGCTCGAAGACGCGACACCCGAAGATCTCGCAGGGCTCACCCAAATCCACCTCGGCGCGCCATTAACCCTGTTGCAAGCATGCCTGCCAAACATGAAAGCCAACCACTTCGGGCGCGTCTTATTCAACGGGTCTCGCGCCGCTTTGGGCGTGCCTACGCGCACCGCGTATTCCGCCACGAAAGCAGGCATCATCGGCATGGCGCGCACATGGGCTTTGGAACTCGCGCCTCATGGAATCACAGTTAACGTCGTCGCGCCCGGTCCTGTGCAAACTGACAATTTCTGGGACATCATCCCTAAAGGAAGCGCGCGTGAAGCAGAACTCGCCAAGCGTATCCCCGTTGGCCGTCTCGGCACTGTGCGCGATATCTCAAACGCGTTCATGTTCTTTTGCGATCCCGAGAACAGCTTTGTCACAGGTCAAACGCTCTATGTCTGCGGTGGCGCGAGCGTTGGGAATCTTGCTCTATAAGCGGGATAATGAGGATTATGTAATCTTTAATACGTTACCAAAAAATGAACCATCGTAAATTTTCGTAACTTTATCTTGCGAGAATCCACAAATATCGCATATCATTCCTCAAGACATTGGGAGACCACGAAACATGGACGCATTTATCTGCGATGGGGTTCGCACTCCGATTGGACGCTACGGTGGCAGTTTGTCTTCCGTGCGCACTGATGATCTGGCCGCTTTGCCTATTGCAGCGCTGATGCAGCGCAACCCGCAAGTCGATTGGTCAGCCGTCGATGATGTGATCTATGGCAGCGCCAATCAGGCAGGTGAAGACAACCGCAATGTCGCGCGCATGGCCGCGCTCTTAGCCGGCCTTCCCACCGATGTTCCGGGCGCAACTGTTAACCGTCTTTGCGCCTCTGGTATGGACGCTGTCGGCATGGCTGCGCGCGCGATCAAAGCGGGCGATCAGGACCTGTGCATCGCTGGTGGTGTAGAAAGCATGAGCCGCGCACCCTTCGTTATGCCCAAAGCGACCAGCGCGTTTTCCCGCGCCAATCAGGTCTTTGATACAACCATCGGCTGGCGCTTCATTAACCGCAAAATGAAGGACGCTTATGGCGTCGATTCCATGCCTGAAACCGCTGACAATGTCGCCGACGCTTATAACGTGAACCGCGCGGATCAAGACGCGTTCGCCGCAAATTCCCAAGCCAAATGGGCCGCCGCGAATGACGCGGGCCTCTTTGCGGATGAAATCACCCCTGTCGAGATCCCACAGCGCAAGGGCGAGCCACTCATCTTTGACACAGACGAGCACCCTCGCCCCGGCACAAGCGCTGAAAAGCTCAGCACTCTCAAAGGCATCAACGGCCCAGACAAAACCGTCACCGCTGGCAACGCATCTGGCGTGAATGATGGTGCCGCCGCTTTGCTCATCGCATCTGACAAAGCGCTCTACAAACAATCGCTCACCCCGATTGCACGCATTGTCGGCATGTCCTCCGCCGGCGTCGCACCGCGCGTGATGGGTATCGGCCCTGTCCCCGCGTCTGAAAAGGTCCTCAAACGTGCGGGCCTTACCATTGATCAAATGGACATCATCGAACTCAACGAAGCGTTCGCCAGTCAAGGCATCGCCACCCTGCGCGAACTTGGTGTGGCTGATGACGATCGTCGCGTGAACCCGCAAGGCGGTGCGATCGCGATGGGTCATCCGCTGGGCATGTCCGGCGCACGTTTGGTTCTGACAGCGGCACATCAACTTAAACGAACAGGCGGGCGCTATGCGCTTTGCACCATGTGTGTTGGCGTTGGCCAAGGCACGGCAATCATTATCGAAAGGATTTAAGCTATGTACGCACAGATGATCAAATCCGAAGCCACGAAAGACGATCCTGAAAAGCTGGCAACGTTTCAAGCGCGCATAGATGCGGGCGACAAGATCGAGCCCAAAGACTGGATGCCAGAGGGCTATCGCAAAACGCTAATCCGTCAGATCGGCCAGCACGCGCACTCTGAAATCGTCGGCCAACTGCCAGAAGGCAACTGGATCACCCGCGCGCCTACCCTAGAGCGCAAAGCGATTCTGCTTGCCAAGGTTCAGGATGAGGCAGGCCATGGTCTCTACCTCTATTGCGCCGCTGAAACGCTGGGTGTGACCCGCGATGAGCTGACGGAAATGCTGCTCGATGGCCGGATGAAATACTCCTCCATCTTCAACTATCCAACCCTGACTTGGGCCGATATGGGCGCTGTTGGTTGGCTCGTCGATGGCGCTGCGATCATGAACCAGGTACCGCTTCAGCGGACCTCCTTTGGTCCTTACGCCCGCGCGATGGTGCGGATCTGCAAGGAAGAAAGCTTTCATCAACGCCAAGGCTATGACATCATGATGAAGATGGCCAACGGCACAGAGGCGCAAAAGCGCATGGCGCAAGATGCGCTGAACCGTATGTGGTTTCCGTCCTTGATGATGTTCGGTCCGTCTGATGCTGAATCTGTGCATTCTGAACAGAGCATGTCGTGGAAAATCAAGATGAATGGCAATGACGAGCTACGCCAAAAGTTCGTCGATCAGACCGTGCCGCAAGCCGAATATCTCGGCCTCACTGTGCCTGACCCCGACCTTAAATGGAACGAAACTAAGGGTGGTTATGACTTCACGGGCCCCGATTGGGACGAGTTCTTTGAGGTGCTCAAAGGCAACGGCCCTTGCAATACCGAACGCCTCGCTGCGCGCAACAAAGCGTGGGACGATGGCGCATGGGTGCGCGAAGGTCTGATGGCGCACGCCGCGAAAAAGCGCTCGGCCAAGATGGCGGCAGAATAGATGCGGCTCGCTGAACTCAACGTAGGTTACGCGCGCTACCCGCTCGATGATCCACGTATGGCAGGCTTCATGGACAACCTCGACAAGCTGAACGCGCTTGCGGAACTGTCCAAAGGCTACATCTGGCGGATGAAATCCGACAGCGGCAACGCTACGGATCTGGCTGTGCCCGGCGATGAAGAGCTGATCTCGAACATGTCCGTCTGGGAAGATGTCGAAAGCCTTGGGGATTACGTCTTCAACACAATTCACGCGAAATTCTACGAAAAGCGCCCCGCGTGGTTCGAGAACATGACGCGCCATCATTTTGTGATGTGGTGGATTGAGGATGATCACATCCCAACGCTCGAGGAAGCGATGCAGCGCCTCGCGCATCTACAAGAACATGGATCAAGTGATCATGCCTTTGGCTGGGACGCCGTCGATATGACAGCCTACCGTCAATGCGAAATTGCAGCGGAGTAAGAACATGAGCAACGAATGGCCACTCTGGGAAATCTTCATCCGTGGGCAACACGGGATGAGCCATCGTCACGTCGGCAGCCTCCATGCCGCTGATGAAGCAGGCGCAATCAAAAACGCGCGCGACGTTTACACCCGCCGCAATGAAGGCGTTAGCATCTGGGTGGTCGAGGCGCGCAACATCACAGCCTCCTCGCCCTCTGAAAAAGGTCCAATGTATGAGCCATCGGAAAGCAAAGTCTACCGCCACCCAACTTTCTTCGACATTCCCGATGACGTAGGCGCGATGTAATGGACCCGTATTTCGAATTCCTCTGCCGCATGGGCGACAACACTCTGATCCTTGGCCACCGCGTCTCTGAATGGTGCGGCCATGCCCCCGTGATCGAAGAGGATATCGCACTCGCCAACACAGCACTTGATTTGATCGGTCAGACGCAAATGTGGCTTGGCCTCGCTGCTGAGGTCGAGGGCAAGGGTCGCACTGCTGACGACCTCGCCATGCTGCGAGATGCTTGGGATTTCCGCTCTGCCCTGCTCGTTGAACAACCCAATGGCGATTTCGGTCAAACGTTGATGCGTCAGTTCCTGTTTGATGCGTGGCACTTGGAAATGCTCAAAGGATTGACGCAATCCTGCGAACCCCGTGTGGCTGAAATCGCTGCGAAAGCCGTCAAAGAAGTACAATATCATGTGGAACGCTCTAGCGAGACCGTGATCGGCCTTGGTGATGGCACCGAAGTGAGCCACGACAAAATGCAAGCCGCGCTCAATCTGCTCTGGCCCTTCGCTGGTGAACTTTGCACGCCCGACGCTGTGGACGACGCCATGCACGCCAAAGGCATCGCACCCGATCTCACCACAATCCGCACCGCCTACGACACACATATTGAGAGCGTCATGGCAGAGGCGACCCTCACAATCCCAGACAGCCGTTTCGCGCATAAGGGTGGCAAAAGCGGCTTTCAGCATTCCGAACACTTGGGTCACATTCTGACGCAGATGCAATGGCTCCAACGCGCCTACCCCGGAGCGACTTGGTAGGATGCAACCAGACATCGCGCAAATTTGGGACTGGCTCGATCAAGTGCCAGACCCTGAGATCCCTGTGATCTCTGTTGTCGATCTAGGCATCGTGCGCGGTGTTGAGTGGAACGGTGACACGCTCGAAGTTGCCGTCACCCCAACGTATTCCGGCTGCCCTGCGACATCGATCATCTCGCTCGATATCGAAACTGCGATGATCGATCGCGGCGTCGCGAAAACACGCATCAAAACGCAGCTTTCCCCGCCTTGGACCACCGATTGGCTGTCTGACAAAGGCAAAGCCAAGCTGGAGGATTACGGCATCGCACCCCCCCGCCCCGCTGGCGGCCCCGCGCGTTGCCCGCGTTGCAAATCGCAAAACGTCAGCCGCATCTCTCAATTCGGCTCAACCCCCTGCAAGGCACAATGGCGTTGCACGGACTGCCTTGAGCCGTTCGATTATTTCAAATGTATCTGAAGGGAGCCAAATGATGGCACGCTTTCATCCGCTCAAAGTCACAGACGTTCGCAAGACCATTCGCGACGCTGTTGTCGTCTCGCTCATGCCTACGCACGCGCACGAGTTCGACTTTATCCAAGGGCAATATCTGACCTTCAAGCAAGATATTGAGGGCACCGAAATTCGCCGCTCTTATTCGATCTGCGCAGGTAAAGATGATGGCATTCTTCAGGTAGGCATCAAAAAGGTCAATGGTGGCGCGTTTTCGACTTGGGCCAACGAAAACCTCGCCCCCGGTATGACGCTGCAAGCCATGCCGCCTATGGGCAATTTCCACACTGCAATCGAGCCGAACACGGCCAAAACCTACCTCGGTTTCGCAGGTGGCTCTGGCATCACCCCTGTTCTGTCGATCATCAAAACCACGCTCATACGCGAACCCCAGAGCCGCTTCACGCTGGTCTATGCCAACCGCGGCGTGAACACGATTATGTTTCGCGAGGAACTCGAAGACCTCAAAAACGAACATATGGGCCGCTTGAACATCATCCACATTCTCGAGTCCGATGCCCAGGATATCGACCTCTTCACAGGCCGCGTGGACGAAGCAAAATGCGCAGCCCTTTTCGAGCATTGGATCGACATCGCTTCGGTCAACACCGCGTTCATCTGCGGCCCCGAACCTATGATGCTCGGCATCGCAAAAGCGCTCAAAGAGAACGGGCTGGCAGAGAAGCAAATCAAATTCGAGTTCTTCGCCTCCACCCAACCGGGCCGCTTGAAACGTAAAGCTACTGCTGCTGCGGACACGCAAACCAAACCCGGCGAAGCCGTCGTGATCATCGATGGCACAGGGCGCACCGTCGTGATGGAGAAAGACCAAACCGTCCTAGAAGCCGCCCTCGCTGGTGGTCTCGATGCACCATTCGCGTGCAAAGCCGGCGTCTGCTCCACCTGCAAATGCAAAGTCCTAGAGGGCGAAGTCGAAATGGTCGCCAACCACGCTTTGGAAGATTACGAGGTCGAGCAAGGCTTTATCCTAAGCTGCCAATCCTTCGCGCTGACAAACAAGGTTGTTGTGGATTACGATCAGCACTAGCCACCTCGATTGACTTTGCGACAATATCTTTAATATATACACAGAGTCCTCGAGCACCCGACTTTTGACGGGTTGACGTCTGACCGTAGAACGATTCAGCTAACCGCATGATCCG
>NZ_MLCB01000128.1 GCF_001890925.1 Planktotalea frisia | reverse complement strand
TCGATGGTTGAGCAAACTCTACATTAAACTGAGGGAAGTTTCGGGGGGCAGGTCAGGCTAGCTTGTCGCGGTCACCGATGAGGTTGAGCTCTTCGTCACCAAGAACGTAGTTTCGATCTTGTTCAAATATGTAAGACATTCTTCGCCTCCAACTGATTACCATTGGAGGTGATCGTTACTAATCAATCTTTCTTATGAATACGCTGCCAAAATTGACAAAACAGCTTTTCAATTTTGACGCCTATTCTGACGTGGTTTTGTCCTCAAATAGTTCCTGCAATCCCCTCTGAAGGGTGCGTGCGCTGACTTCGAGTCCATCAGACTCTTTGAGTTGCAAAACGGCCTCTTTCCAAGGTGGCCTTCTGTCCAATGAATAGTGCTTCAGGAATGCACGAGCCGCTATTAGGCTGATCTTAGGCCGACCTATGCCAGTCGTTGATACCTCTGTATTGGGCTTAAGATCAGCTTTTTCTAGCTGGAGCGCGTCACACACCAATATCTCCCGATATTGATGCCGCATTTTCTCCGTTGATAATTTTTCAGCAGTTTGGTCAGTGACACAAATAGACCAACCATCAAACGGCTGCATCTGTTCAGGATTTGCAATGGCAATAAACTTAGACAAGTAACCTCCCGACGCTTGTTCAAGGAGTCGGTAGACGTTCAGAGAAATGCAGTAAGTATCCCTGTCGAAAAAGAGGTTTGGGCTACAGAAGCCTTGGTCGTCTTTCAGGTTCGACCAAGGGTCTCGCCCTACATCTACCTCTTTCGCAATCCTGTCGAGCCTTTCAGGATTAATCTTGGCTAAATCGCAATCGAAGGGAACATCGCTCCATCCTTGGGCCTCAAGATCAAGTATATACACAGAGTCCTCGAGCACCCGACTTTTGACGGGTTGACGTCTGACCGTAGAACGATTCAGCTAACCGCATGATCCG
>NZ_MLCB01000127.1 GCF_001890925.1 Planktotalea frisia | reverse complement strand
TCAGACAATTTCCGCGTCATAACCCATGAAAAAATTCGGGTTTTGGGGTAGCAGCGGTATATCTCACGTTTTTCTCGGTTCGGGCGACAGGACAAAACAGCGTCCTTTGATGTGACAGGCGTCTTCAATCAGATCGAAGTCTACGGATTTTCGCCCTCTGTGACCTTAACCGCGCGCCAAACCAATTCGAATATTGGTCTTTTTGAGACTCGTGATTTTGGACTGCGTGTCGGTATTCAATCCGCATTCTGATCTGAAACGTCACACAATCCTGTTTGCAATTCGCTCGACAGCGGCGATTCTGCCGCTACTCTCTCTGTGAGTTCTGGCAGGAGAGAAACGACGATGAAATACCTACACACAATGGTGCGCGTAAAAGATCTGGAGGCGTCGATGGCCTTTTACCGCTTGCTTGGTTTGGAAGAAACGCGGCGGATGGACAGTGAACAGGGGCGTTTTTCGCTGATTTTCATGGCTCCTCCTGGTCAGCATGAGTGCCCGGTTGAATTGACCTACAATTGGGACGGCGATGATGAATTGCCTGCGGATTCGCGCCATTTCGGGCATCTCGCCTACGCGGTGAAGAATATCTACGAGACATGTCAGCACCTTATGGACAACGGCGTTACGATCAACCGCCCCCCGCGTGATGGACGCATGGCGTTTGTGCGCTCACCTGACAATATTTCGATTGAGCTTTTGCAAGATGGCGACGCGTTAGAGTCGGCGGAGCCTTGGGCGAGCATGGAAAACACAGGGCACTGGTGATCCGGCCTGCGTTAACTTTTAGCGGCGCTATTCTTGGCGCCGCTTTTGCATCCTCGGCTGAGGCCGCGTGCCGCCTTGCTTTGATCTTGGCGATGGATGTTTCCTCGTCGGTATCGGATGAAGAATACCGCTTACAACAAACGGGTTTGGCAGCGGCGTTAATGTCCGAAGATGTGCTCAACGCAATTTTGGACACGCGAGAAGGGTATGTATCGTTAGCAATTTATGAATGGAGCGGGCGCAATCAACAAAGCCTGATCTTGGATTGGCACGAGCTGATCGATCGCTCTGCAGTTGCGGCAGCTGCGGGAACAATATTGCAAAGCAAGCGGAGCTTTTCGAGGTTTCCAACCTCTATGGGGTTTTCGCTAGGCTATGGTGTTGGTCTGTATAAAAACGGACCGCGTTGCGATCATCGGGTGATGGATGTTTCGGGCGATGGCATCAACAACGACGGTTTCGCTCCTCAAATCGCTTATCGGCACTTTCCTTTTGACGATGTGACGGTGAACGGTTTGGTGATTGTCGGCAGCGATCCTGAGGTCGAAGAGTTTTATGAGCGCGAAGTTTTGAAGGGACGGTTCGCGTTTCTTGAGGTTGCTCAAGGATTTGATGATTTTGAACGCGCAATGAGCCGCAAATTGTTTCGAGAAATCAGCAATCTGATGGTTGGCCAAGCACCGCGACAGATGCGCGAACCGAAATCATGAGAATTCTCGTTTTCCTTATCTCAATCACGTTTGCCCTGCCCGCTTTTGGACAGGAACGGTGTCGCCAGGCGCTTGCGTTAGGACTTGATGTGTCGGGCTCTGTGGACAGTCGCGAATACCGGATGCAAATTGACGGGCTGGCCGCCGCGTTGAGTGATCCCGAAGTTATAGACATTCTACTTGCGATGCCCGCAGCCCCTATCAGGTTAGCAGTCTATGAATGGAGCAGCCCGCAAGATCAAATTATGCTTTTGCCTTGGACGGTTTTGAAAGATCAGGTGACGGTCGATAACCTCGTGGCGCGGCTGAAACGCACGGAACGTTCCCCTGCGGAGCAATCGACTGGGCTTGGGCAGGCGATGTTGTTTGGTACCGCGCTTTTGGCGCAGCAGTCTGAATGCTGGACGCGCACACTTGATATTTCAGGGGATGGGAAATCCAACACTGGCCCAAACCCTCAGGATGTTCCCGATGTGCGCTTTGAGGGTATATCAATCAATGCATTGGTGATCGGAGCGGATTCACTGGATCATGGGGACGATCGCCAAGATCAGGTTGGCGAGCTTTCGTCCTACTTTCAGGCCTATGTTCTGCATGGGCCCACAAGTTTTGTCGAAGTCGCGCTTGGTTTTGAGGACTATGAAAGAGCCATGATCCGCAAACTCAAGCGCGAGCTAGAAGGCATGATGCTGACGCAACATTCCGAGTAAGTGGCCTTAGTAAATGTAGCGGATTTGGTCGGTCCAATACCGTTCCATCCGTTTGAGTGAACCTGTGATGTCGATCAAACCCTCAGGTCCAAGCACACCTTTGCTTTGAAGTCCTTCTGCGTGACGTTCAAACAGGTCTGACACGATATCACGGACTTCGCGCCCTTTGGGTGTCAGTTTCACACGCACGGTGAAGTGGTCCGGCAAAACTGGACAGCGTGCTAAGATGTATCCAACCTTGAAGAC
>NZ_MLCB01000126.1 GCF_001890925.1 Planktotalea frisia | reverse complement strand
TCAGACAATTTCCGCGTCATAACCCATGAAAAAATTCGGGTTTTGGGGTAGCAGCGGTATAGCGAATAGATCATCCGTGGTTGTGTCGAGGCCATATGTTATAATATAACACATCTCGTCAACACAGTTTCTAAAAGAAAGCACGCAGCCATGGATCCAATCGGATTTACCAATCACGATCATGCGGGCTGCATCAAAGGCACGCTCACTCAAATCGAAACCCATTGCCGCGAAGCAGGGCTGCAATTGACCCCTGTACGCCGTCGCGTGCTTGAAATTCTCTTGCATGAGCATCGCGCGCTTGGGGCCTACGACATCCTTGATAAGTTGCGCGAAGAAGGGCTGGGCTCACAGCCGCCAGTTGCCTATCGCGCGCTGGATTTTCTGGTGAGCCATGGTTTTGTCAATAAGATCGAACGCTTGAACGCTTTTGTTGCATGCGCCCATCCCGGTGAGGTGCACGACCCTGCGTTCCTTATCTGTCGCAAATGCGATGGCGTTGCCGAAGCGCAAACCAAATCCGCGCGTGGGCAGTTGGGTTCCACTGCGAAACTCACAGGTTTCCAGATTGAGCGGGCAGTTTTGGAAGCCGAAGGCATTTGCCCAAATTGCGCAGAAGGGCCAGTTGTATGAGCTTGATCAGCGCTAAAAACATTTCGGTGCGGCGCGGCAAAGCACCGGTTTTGCAAAACGTCACTTTGGAAATCAACGCCGGTGAAATCGTTACAATTGTGGGGCCGAACGGCTCTGGCAAATCGACACTGCTGCGGGCGTTTATCGGTGCCGAACAGCCCTATGAGGGCACGCTTACACGCCAAGACAACCTGCGCATTGGCTACGTTCCGCAAAAACTGCACATCGATGCGACCCTGCCCATGAGTGTGTCGCGTTTCTTGTCCTTGCCGACAAAGGTTTCCAAAGAAACTGCGGACGCAGCGCTTGCCCAAGCAGGCGTTAGCACACTCGCAAAACGTCAGATGAGCGATCTTTCAGGTGGTCAGTTCCAACGCGTTTTACTCGCGCGGGCATTGCTTGGAAAACCGGAACTTTTGATCTTGGACGAAGCGACACAAGGCCTTGATCAACCCGGGTCTGCTGCGTTCTACCGTCAAATAGAGCGCTTGCGCGAAACGCTTGGCTGCGCTGTTTTGATGGTGAGCCACGAGTTGCATGTGGTCATGGCCGCATCTGATCGGGTCATTTGTTTGAACGGGCATGTGTGTTGCGAAGGGGCCCCCGAAGTCGTTGCCTCTGCCCCTGAATATCGCGCTTTGTTTGGGTCCGGCACGCAAGGGGCTTTGGCACTTTATCGACATGATCACGATCATCATCACCATCATCATGGGCATTCCCATGATCACAACGAAACCGAGGACGCGTGATGGACTTTCTCGATAGTTTTCTCGCACGCGCCACACTCGCTGGTCTTGGCGTGGCGCTGGCCGCCGCCCCTTTGGGATGTTTCGTCGTCTGGAGACGCATGGCCTATTTTGGCGAAGCGACCGCGCATGCCTCTATTCTTGGGATCGCTCTGGCGCTGTCCTTTTCTACCTCGATCTTTGGTGGCGTTCTTGTTGTCGCTTTGCTCATGGGATGGATGGTTTCAACCCTATCGGGTCGTGGTTATGCGATGGACACGCTGCTTGGTGTGATGGCGCATTCGGCCTTGGCGATTGGTCTTGTGGCCGTGTCGTTCTTGCAAGGTGTGCGCATAGATTTGATGGCCTACCTTTTTGGCGACATTCTTGCTGTATCACGGCTCGACCTTGCTGTGATCTGGGGCGGTGCTGCTCTTGTTATGTTGATGCTCTGGTGGCGCTGGTCCGCTCTGCTGACCGCAACACTCAGCCCGGATCTGGCCTTTGCTGCCGGGATCGAACCACGGCGCGAACAGATGGTTCTTACCATCGCGCTCGCCCTCGTTGTGGCTGTTGCGATCAAAGTTGTTGGCGTTCTTTTGATCGCTGCGCTTTTGATCATTCCTGCCGCTGCCGCCCGCCCCTTTGCGCGCACGCCTGAACGTATGGCAATCATCGCTGCTGGGATTGGTGGTTTCTCTGCTCTCGCGGGTTTGCGTGCCGCTTATATCTTTGACACGCCCACGGGTCCGACGATTGTGTGCGTCGCTGCCGCTTGCTTTGCGCTTGGCAGTCTGCTCAACCTTCTGCGAGAACCAATCACAGGATAGACCATGAGCACGATCGACATTGAACACCTGCAAAGCTGGCAAAACCGCAGCGAGACGCGTGATGATCTGATCGCGTCTTTTCCCGCGAATGCGCTTGCTGCAACTTTGGATCGTGATGAGATCCATGAAATTGGCGATACGCTTCCCCCGCTATGGCACTGGCTGCATTTTCTGCCAATCCATAAACTAAGCGACAGCGGCTATGATGGTCACGCGGCATTGGGAGGGTTCTTACCCCCTGTCCCACTGCCACGTCGTATGTGGGCAGGCAGTCGTCTGGATTTTCGCGCGCCTGTTTGCATAGGCGCTTCGTTGAGTAAACGCTCGACCGTTAAAAGCGTACGCCATAAGTCTGGACGCAGCGGTGATCTTGTTTTTGTTACCCTCATCCACGAGGTTTTTGTCGGTGATACGCTTTGCATCAACGAAGAGCAGGACATCGTTTATCGTGCACTCCCTGATCCCGACGCGCCCATCGCAGCACCCTCGCCTGCCCCGGAGCGCAGCGATTTTTCTAGAAAAATCGACCCCGACCCGGTTCTGCTGTTCCGCTACTCTGCTCTGACGTTCAACGGCCACCGCATCCATTACGATCATCCGTTTTGCACAGGCACCGAAGGATATGGCGGGCTTGTCGTGCATGGTCCTTTGCTCGCGACCTTGATGCTCGATCTGTTGCGCCGTGAATACCCCGCCTCAGAGGTCACGCATTTCGAGTTCCGCGCGCTCGCACCTGTCTTCGACACGCAGCACTTTTCGGTTCATGGAGCCTACGTGCAAGACAACAAAATCACCCTTTGGATCGCGCGCGAAGACGGCGCTTTGGCGATGCAAGGCCACGCAACCCTCAAGGAGCCGACATGAGCGAAAGCCACCAAGACATCCGCGACGCCGTGCGCGCGCTTTGCGCGGAATTTCCACCTGAATACCACCGCAAGGTCGATGCAGAACGCGGCTATCCTGACGCTTTCGTAGAAGCACTTACCAAAGCCGGATGGATGGCTGCGCTGATCCCTGAGGAATACGGCGGTTCGGGCCTTGGCCTGACCGAGGCGAGCGTGATCATGGAAGAGATCAACCGCTCTGGCGGCAATTCCGGTGCGTGTCACGGGCAAATGTATAATATGGGCACGCTCTTGCGCCACGGCTCGGACGCGCAAAAGCAGAAATACCTGCCACGCATCGCAGCGGGCGAGCTGCGCTTGCAAAGCATGGGCGTGACGGAACCCACCACAGGCACAGACACCACCAAGATCAAAACCAAAGCCGAAAAGCGCGGCGATAAATATGTGATCAACGGGCAAAAGGTCTGGATCAGCCGCGTTCAGCACTCCGATCTGATGATCTTGCTCGCGCGAACCACGCCTTTGGCTGACGTCACGAAAAAGTCGCGTGGCATGTCGATCTTCATCGTCGATCTGCGCGACGCCATCGGCAACGGGCTAGAGGTGAAACCGATCCCGAACATGGTCAACCACGAAACCAACGAACTGTTCTTTGACAACCTCGAAATACCAGCTGAAAATCTTATTGGCGAAGAAGGGATGGGGTTCAAATACATCCTTGATGGGCTGAATGCCGAACGCGCATTGATCGCGGCGGAGTGCATCGGTGATGGGTATTGGTTCATCGAAAAAGTGACAGAGTATGCAAAGACCCGCGAAGTTTTTGGCCGTCCCATAGGTCAAAACCAAGGGGTGCAATTCCCTATCGCAGAAGCACATATCGAAATCGAAGCCGCCAATCTCATGCGCTTTGAGGCCTGCCGTTTGTTCGATGCGGGCGAGCCCTGCGGGGCGCAAGCCAACATGGCGAAATACCTCGCAGCGAAAGCAAGCTGGGAAGCGGCAAACGCCTGCATCCAGTTCCATGGCGGTTTCGGCTTTGCCGCTGAATACGACGTTGAACGCAAATTCCGCGAAACCCGGCTTTATCAAGTGGCACCGATCTCAACCAACCTCATCCTATCCTACGTTGCCGAGCATGTGCTTGGCCTGCCGAGGTCATTCTAAATGTCGCCGCTGGATGGGATCACCGTCATCGCGCTGGAACATGCCGTTGCTGCCCCTTTCGCGAGCCGTCAACTGGCTGATCTCGGCGCGCGTGTCATCAAGATTGAACGGCCAGCAACCGGCGATTTTGCGCGCGGCTATGATACCCGTGCACGCGGCATGTCTTCACATTTTGTGTGGACCAACCGCTCCAAAGAGAGCTTGGCGCTGGATCTGAAATCCGATGCTGGTATGGATATTTTGCGTAAACTTCTGAGCGAAGCAGATGTGCTTGTGCAGAACCTTGCGCCCGGTGCCGCGGACCGCATGGGGCTTGGCTTCGAGGCGCTGCACGACTCGCACGAAAAACTCATCGTTTGCAACGTCTCTGGCTACGGCCCTGATGGACCCGAAACCGATCGCAAGGCTTATGACCTCTTAATCCAAGCCGAAGCCGGGTTTCTATCGATCACAGGCACCGATGCGCACCCCAGCAAGGCAGGCATTTCCGTCGCCGATATCGCCGCTGGCATGTATGCTTATTCCAACATTCTTGCTGCGCTCATTCAACGTGGAAAAACGGGCAAAGGCGTGGAAATCAACATCTCAATGCTGGAAGCTTTGGCAGAATGGATTGGTTATCCGATGTATTACGCCACTGACGACGCCACGCCCCCTGCCCGCGCAGGTGCGGCTCATGCGACGATCTTTCCTTATGGCCCGTTCTTTGCAGGCGATGGCAAGGAGGTCATGCTCGGGCTTCAGAACGCGCGCGAATGGTCGATTTTTTGCAAAGAAATCCTCGATGAACCCGCGTTAGTAACCGACGCGCGCTTTGCCACTAACGCGGATCGCTCTGCGCATAAATTGGAGCTCACGGCGATTATCTTATCTGCTTTTTCCAAATGGACCTCTGAAGAGGTGATCGCCAAGCTCAGCGCAGCAGGCATCGCCAATGCGCGTATGAACGATATGGCGGGGCTTTGGGCGCATCCGCAGTTGCAAGCACGGGACCGCTGGCGTGAGGTCGACAGTCCTGTCGGACCCATGCCTGCGCTGATCCCGCCGGGTGGTTTGGGAGGTGCTGAACCTCGGATGGACGCTATTCCCGCTCTTGGGCAGCAAACTCTTGCGATTTTGCAGGGATTAGGTTTCAAATCAGACGAAATAGACGCCCTGAAAGAGCAAGGCGTGATCTAAGGAAAACCAATGCAGAAATTAACCACGACAGCCGCCGAAATGGTCGCAAAAGCACGCAGCGAAATCCGCGAGATTGAAACGCTTGAGTTGATTGGCATGCTGGATGATCCCAACGTGGTTGTAGTCGATATTCGTGATGTGCGTGAACGTCAGCGTGTCGGCTTTGTTCCCGGCAGCTTTCATGCGCCGCGCGGGATGATCGAATTTTGGGTTGATCCTGACAGCCCCTATTTCAAAGCGATCTTTGGTGAAGACAAACAGTTTGTGTTTCACTGCGCTTCCGGATGGCGCTCTGCTTTGACTGTGCAAACATTGAAGAGCATGGGCTTTGAGGCCGCACATCTACGCGAAGGGTTTTCCACTTGGGAAGCCCAAGGCGGTCCAGTCGAGCGCGCTGAATGAGTGCGTTTCAAACTCCGCAGAAAGCCAACTACGACGTTGTTATCATTGGTGGCGCGATGATGGGGTCGTCTACCGCTTGGTTCCTTTCAACGAACCCGGACTTTGACGGCTCATGCCTCGTGATTGAGATGGACAGCAGCTATGTCAACAGCTCTACCGCGCATACGAATTCCTGCATGCGCCAGCAGTTCTCCAATGAGTTGAACGTGCGTATCTCGCAATTTGCGGCGGATTTCGTAAAGAACATTCGTGAGTATATGGGTGGCGACACGCGCGTGCCTGAGCTCGATATTCAAAACTACGGCTATATGTATTTGGCTGATAACGACGGTTTCGCAAATGTGCTGCGCGAGAACCAGCAGGTGCAACTCGCCGCTGGTGCAGAGACGCAGTTGCTGAGCGCGCAAGAGATAAAAGCACGCTATCCTTTTTATAGCGTCGATGACGTGGTGCTCGGCTCCATTAACCTCAAAGACGAAGGATATTGGGACGGTGGCACTGTGTTTGACTGGTGGCGGCGCTCTGCGAAAGACAATGGCGTCGAATATGTCACCAACCGCGCGGTTGCGATGAATGTGGAGGGTGGCAAAGTGCGCTCGATCACTTTGGAAACCGGTGAGGTGATCGAATGCGGCCAAGTGGTGAACGCTTCTGGCCCACGTGGTGCGCTAACCGCAAAAATGGCGGGGATCGAGTTGCCCGTTGAACCACGCAAACGCTTCACTTGGATCTTCAGTGCAGAGCAACCGCTGGATCAGGATCTTCCGCTGACGATTGACCCATCAGGGGTGCACTTCCGTCAAGATGGCCCGAAAACATATCTCGCGGGTGGCCCGCCAGAGCCAGAGGATGACGTCCCTGTTGATCCAAACGATTTCACGATGGATCATGGTCGTTGGGAAAACCACGTTTGGCCAATTATTGCGACGCGCATTCCACAGTTTGAGGCGATCAAGATCGTCACGGAATGGGCAGGGCATTATGCCTACAACACGTTTGATAAGAATGCGGTCCTTGGCGCGCATCCTGAGATCACGAACTTCGTTTTCCTGAATGGCTTTTCCGGTCACGGTTTGCAGCAAAGCCCTGCGATGGGGCGCGCGACGGCGGAATGGCTGGTCTGCGGCGAATATCGCTCACTTGATATGGCTCCATTCGGGTTCGAGCGGATCACCTCTGGTCATACTTTTGAGGAGAAAGCGATAATTTGATCAAATTTAAAGAAAAGTAGGGAAAATCTTCATCAACTGCGGCAATGCATACAACGGTATACTGTAGACGATTCTAAATTGATCCTTTAGAGACAGGCCAACTCCCGATCTTATGAGGTTTTCCATGTCCGATATTATCTACACCAAAGTTGACGAAGCACCGGAACTTGCGTCCGCATCCTTCTTGCCGATCATCCAGAAATTCGCCTCTGCGGCGGGCGTGTCTGTTGGCACTAAAGACATCTCGCTCGCGGGCCGCATCTTGGCAACGTTCCCAGAGGCGTTGAGCGCAGAGCAGCAGCAATCAGACGATCTTGCTGAGCTTGGCAAATTGGTAAAAACGCCTGACGCCAACGTAATCAAACTTCCCAACATTTCAGCCTCTGTGCCGCAATTGGTTGAAGCAGTGAAAGAACTGCAATCGCAAGGTTTCGCACTTCCTGATTACCCAGAAGCGCCATCCACCGAAGCGGAAAAAGCGATCCGTGCGAAATACGACACGATCAAAGGTTCTGCCGTTAACCCTGTTCTGCGCGAAGGCAACTCTGATCGCCGCGCGGCGAAAGCTGTCAAAAGCTACGCGCAAAGCAACCCGCACCGCATGGGCGCGTGGACAGGCGCAAGCAAAACGCGTGTGTCTTCGATGACAGGCGGCGACTTCTTCTCTAACGAGAAATCCGCGACACTCGCGAAAGAGGCAACCGCTAAGATCGTGCTGGAAACAGCAACTGGTGAAACTGTACTGAAAGAGGGTATCAGCTACCCCGCAGGCACAGTTGTCGATGCGACCTTCATGAGCGCAGCCGCCCTTGATACGTTCCTCGCGCAGGAAATCGCGAGCACCAAGGAAGAGGGCACGCTCTTCTCCTTGCACATGAAAGCCACGATGATGAAGGTTTCCGACCCGATCATCTTTGGTCACGCGGTTAAGGTCTTTCTCAAACCTGTCTTCGACATCTACGGCCCTGAAATGGCAGACCTTGGTGTGAACCCGAATTCCGGCTTGGGCGACCTGCTTGAGCGCGTAAAGGGCAAGCCTGAGATCATGTCCGCGATTGACGCATGCATGAACAAGCGCCCGCCCATGTATATGGTGGACAGCGACAAAGGCATCACCAACCTGCATGTTCCCTCTGACGTGATTATTGACGCATCCATGCCCGCGTTGATCCGCGCAGGCGGCAAAGGTTGGGGGCCTGACGGCAAAGAGAGCGATACAAACTGCGTCATTCCCGACAACTCGTATGCCCCGATCTATGACGAATCCATTAAGTTCTTCAAAGAAAATGGCGCGCTGAACCCAGCGACCGCAGGCACAGTGCAAAACATCGGCCTGATGGCGCAAAAGGCGGAAGAGTACGGCTCTCACCCGACAACCTTCGAAATGCCCGCCGCTGGCACGGTCAAAATGATCCTCGATGATGGCACGGTTTTGCATGAGCACAAGGTTGAAGAGGGTGACATCTGGCGCTCTGCCTCCACGCGCAAGGCTCCTATCGAAGATTGGGTCAACCTCGCCATTTCACGTCAAAAGGCCGAAGGCATTGAAGCGATTTTCTGGCTCGACGCAGACCGCGCGCATGACGCGGAGCTGATTGCTTACGTGACACCGATCCTAGAGGCGCAGGGCGTTGCGGATAAGTTCCAGATCATGGCCCCACGCGAAGCGACACGCGCCTCGCTGGAGACGATCACGAAGGGTGAAAATTCCATCGCGATCACCGGCAACGTATTGCGTGACTACCTGACGGACCTGTTCCCGATCCTTGAGCTTGCGACCTCGGCCAAGATGCTCTCCATCGTGAAACTGATGAACGGCGGCGGTCTGTTTGAAACAGGTGCTGGTGGCTCTGCCCCCAAGCACGTGCAGCAGCTCATGGAAGAGAACCACTTGCGTTGGGACAGCCTTGGCGAGTTTTGCGCATTGGGTGAGAGCCTGAAGTTCCTCGCCGATGCCAAAGGCAACGAAAAGGCACGTGTGCTGGGTCTTGCCGTAGAAGCTGCGACGCAAGGCATTCTCGACAACGGCAATTCACCGTCGCGTAAAGTCGGTGAGCCGGACAACCGCGACAGCCACTACTGGTTCGCGCGCTATTGGGCCGATGCATTGGCGACACAAAGCGATGATGCCGAGCTTGCCGCACATTTCGTACCAATCGCGCAGGCGCTTGCGTCCGGTGAGACTGCGATCTTGTCCGAGTTGGCAGGCGCGCAAGGCCCTGCCGTTGACCTGGGTGGTTATTATCACGGCAATGCTGCGAAAACAGCTGCTGTGATGCGTCCGTCTGCGACGCTGAACGCGATCATTGGTTAACGAAATATGGGTCGTGCGTTGTGAAAAGCGCGCGACCTTTCCTCGTTAGCTCAGGTCTACGACTGGCAACCGACGCGCCACGAGAGCGCTGATGGCGAGCATGAACCCCGCCACGAATAGACATAGCGTCAATCCCCCCAACTGATAACTCACTCCTGAGAGAACAGTGCCAATGAGCCGTCCGGCTGCGTTGGCCATATAGTAGAACCCAACGTCCAGAGTGACACGTTCTGCTGTTGTGAAGCGTAAGATCAGATAAGAATGCAGCGCTGAATTTAGTGCGAACAGCGCGCCAAAAAGGAAAAGACCAAGCACGACGAGCAAAGTTAATCCTGAAGCCTCAAACCAGACCAAAAGTGCCAACGCCAAGGGCAAAATCGCAAGGCTTGCTGCCAGCCCCGACGCGCTTTGCACTGGTAATTTCGACAGCAGCTTTGGCGCAAATCCCTGCACCACACCGTAGCTGATCACCCAGAGCGCCATGAAGCTACCGATCATAAAGAATGCGGCTTTGTTGCCTGCCTCCGTGCCATCCGACCAGACTGAGTAGAAGTAGATCGGGATGCCAACGACGAACCACACGTCGCGCGCTGCAAATAGGAATACCCGCGCGAGGCTGAGCCAGTTCACGTCCACATTTTTTGAGAAAACAGCGCTGAATTTCACACCTTTCATGCCTTTGGGTAGGCCATCCGGCATCCTCAGCATCACCAAGGCAAGGATCACCGTTAAAACGCTCGCCATCACAAAGACCGCCCCCTTGAACCCAAGCACCGCGAGCAACGCCGCACCGAGCAAAAAGCCCAAACCCTTCACCGCATTCTTGGAACCGGTTAGCACAGCCACCCATTTGAACAACGCGCCGTCCTTGCTAGGTGCGAGCAGTTTCACAGCCGACTTGCTGCTCATCTTGGCGAGATCCTTTGCGACACCGGAAAGCCCTTGCACGCACATCACGAAGATGACTGACCCTGCGACGCTCCACGAGGGGTCAAGCTGTGCCAAAGCGAGCAGCGCAATGATTTGCAATTCCAGCCCCGCGTAAAGTGTGCGCGTCAAACCAAAGCGCGCGGCGAGCCAACCAGCACAGAGGTTGGTGACAACCCCCGCTATCTCGTAGAGCACAAAAAGATAGGCAAGCTGAACCGGTGAAAAGCCAAGCGTGTGGAAGTGCAAGAGCACGAGCATCCGCAGGGCACCATCCGTGAGCATGAACGCCCAATAGGCGGCCGTTACGACCAGATAGGCCGCAAAACCCGCCCGCCTGCTCACAGAGCGTCGCCCACCATACGCGCCACGTCGACAAGGCGGTTCGCGTAGCCCCATTCATTGTCATACCAGGCATAGATTTTCACCTGTGTGCCGTTGATGACCATCGTAGACGGACCGTCGATGATCGTGCTGCGCGGATCATTCACGTAATCCGCAGAGACAAGTGGGCGGGTCTCGTAACCAAGGATCCCCTTGAGCGCGCCCTCGGACGCTTCTTTAAAGAACGCGTTTACCTCGTCTGTGGTCGTTGCCCGCTCTACCTCGAACACACAATCTGTCAGCGAGGCATTGAGCAAAGGCACGCGCACTGCGTGGCCGTTTAACTTACCCTTTAGTTCAGGATAAATCAGGGTGATTGCTGTGGCAGACCCTGTGGTGGTTGGGATCAAAGAGTTGAGTGCCGAACGCGCGCGGCGAAGATCCTTTGCAGGGCGATCAACGATCGTTTGCGTGTTGGTGACATCATGGATCGACGTGATTGAGCCGTGCTTGATCCCAAGGTTTTCATGAATGACTTTCACGACGGGGGCGAGACAATTGGTTGTACAAGACGCCGCTGTAACGATGTTTTGCGTGTTCGGATCATAGTCATGATTGTTCACGCCATAGACGATATTTGCCGCATTGCCGTCTTTAACAGGGGCGGAGACGATGACCTTTTTAACGCCAGCAGCAAAATATGGCGCGAGCTTGGCTTTGGTTTTAAACGCGCCCGTGCAATCAATGACCACATCGACGCCTTTGAGCGGCAGTTCGTCGAGATTGCGTGTTTTGCAAAGCGAAAGTTGTGTGCCATCAATCGTTATGCTGTTGTCGTCGTAGGTGAAGTCTGCGTTCCATCGGCCATGCACAGTGTCAAATTCCAGCAAATGCGCGTGCATTTCTGGATCGCCTACTGCGTCATTGAGAAACGCGATTTCAGCACCACTTTCGAGCAGCGGGCGCAGCGCTAATTTTCCGATACGGCCGAGACCATTGATTGCATAAGTTGTCATGAGCGTTTCCTTAGGCCCTGTATGTAACAGAATGATGATGGGTGCGTGCTATCACGCACATTACGAAGATTCATCTGATCTTAACTGTGAACATGCAAGTTTTCCCATATGTCCAATTACATTCGCCCCCAAATCCCCGGTGCGACGGTGTTCTTCTCCGTTTGCATACGCGCGCAAGGTTCTGATTTGCTCTTGCGTGAAATTCACTTGTTGCGCAGCGCTGTATCGCGCACTTTGCGCGAACGACCAGTCACTGTGAACGCATGGGTCGTCCTGCCAGACCACATGCATTGCATATGGACGATGCCACCTGGTGATCATGATTATTCAACCCGTTGGCGGATCATCAAAGCACGTTTTTCACACGGATTGCCTAAAGGTCCGCTACGCGCAAGTGATCTAAAGCGCAAAGAGCGCGGGATTTGGAACCGGCGCTTTTGGGAGCATCATATTCGTGGCAAAACGGATTTTGATGCGCATATGGAACATTGCTGGATGGACCCAGTTCGCCATGGTTTGGTTCAAAAGCCCGAACATTGGGAATTCACGTCTTTCGCAAAGCTAAAAAGAGCGACAGCGTAAGGTGCGTGATACCACGCACCTTACCATCAGCCATCCATCTTAAGCGCAGAGATAAACGCCTCTTGCGGAATATCGACCTTACCGAATTGACGCATCTTCTTCTTACCCGCCTTCTGCTTTTCCAGCAGCTTCTTCTTTCGGGTCGCATCGCCACCATAACACTTGGCCGTCACGTCCTTGCGCATCGCAGACAGAGTCTCGCGCGCAATGACTTTACCGCCAATCGCCGCTTGGATCGGAATTTTAAACATGTGACGCGGTATCAAATCTTTGAGCTTTTCGACCATCGCCCGCCCGCGCATTTCAGCACGATCGCGGTGCACCATCGTAGAGAGCGCATCAACAGGTTCATCGTTCACAAGGATCGACATTTTCACCAAGAAGTCCTGACGATACCCCATCATCTGATAATCAAACGACGCATAGCCCTTCGTCACAGACTTCAGACGATCATAAAAATCAAAAACCACCTCGTTCAAAGGCAAATCATAAACCACCATAGCGCGTGTACCCGCGTAGGTTAGGTCTTCCTGAATGCCGCGACGATCTTGGCACAGCTTCAAAACATCGCCCAAATACTCATCGGGCACCAGAATCGTTGCTTTGATACGCGGTTCTTGCATGTGATCGACAAACGTCAAATCAGGCATGTCAGCAGGATTGTGTAACTCCTGCATCGTACCATCCTTCATGTGGATATGATAAATCACCGACGGTGCAGTCGTGATCAACTCGATGTCATATTCGCGCTCGATCCGGTCGCGGATCACTTCCAAATGCAAAAGCCCAAGGAAGCCACAGCGAAAACCAAAACCAAGCGCCGCTGATGTTTCCATCTCAAAAGAGAAACTCGCATCATTCAAAGCGAGCTTATCAATCGCATCGCGTAGGTCTTCGAACTCGGCACTATCCACCGGGAACAGCCCACAAAAGACAACGGGTTGCGCAGGCTTAAAGCCCGGCAAAGCATCCTCTGTGCCCTTCTTTTCGTGCGTTATTGTATCACCCACACGTGTGTCGCGCACTTGCTTGATCGAGGCGGTCAGAAACCCGATCTCGCCCGGCCCAAGTTCGTCAATCTCTTCACGCTGGGGCTTGAATACACCGATACGATCCACGTGGTGGACCGAACCGTTAGAGAGCATCTTGATCCGCTCACCCTTTTTCAACACACCATCAATAATGCGCACAAGGACGATGACACCGAGATAAGCGTCATACCAACTGTCCACGAGCATCGCTTTCAGCGGCGCATTACGCTCGCCCTTGGGCGCGGGCAATTTCTTGACAATCGCTTCTAAAGTCTCGTGGATGCCCTGCCCTGTCTTCGCCGACACTTGGATAGCATCCGTCGCATCAAGGCCAATCACATCTTCAATCTGCTCCGCCACGCGGTCGCAATCGGACGCGGGCAGATCAATCTTGTTCAAGATAGACACAATCTCATGATCCGCATCCATCGCGTGATAAACGTTCGCCAATGTCTGCGCTTCCACGCCTTGCGATGAATCAACCACCAGCAATGACCCTTCGACCGCGCGCATTGAGCGTGACACTTCGTAAGCGAAATCCACGTGGCCGGGTGTGTCGATCAAATTGAGCACATAATTTTCGCCATCATCGGCTTTGTAGTCAATGCGCACCGTGTTGGCCTTGATGGTAATCCCGCGCTCGCGCTCGATATCCATGCTATCAAGCATCTGCTCTTGCATATCGCGATCCTTCACCGTGCCCGTCTCTTGAATGAGCCGGTCAGCAAGGGTGGATTTACCGTGGTCAATATGCGCCACGATCGAGAAATTACGGATTTTGTTCAGCTCTGTCATAAGTTGGATATGAGTTGGTTTCACGCCTTGGTCAAGGTGGCGAATGCGTCGCGCTTTGCCCATCGTTTTGGCAAAGCTCTGCCGACGCATCGCTTGAATTGAAATGTCGCTGTTTTTGCTCTATATATTCAGTGAGAGTAGCTGGCATGTGAGACGATGGGCATAGATCCGCGCCCATGCCGACAAAAAGGCAGAGATTATGAAACACATCATTTTGTCGCTCGCTTTGGCAGGCGTACTAGCTCCTGTGGTTCCGGCCCCGCTAGACGCAGGTACAATCACGCGCGCTTGCATGAAATCAGACCGCAAAGCCGCGAATCGCAGGCTGTGCAATTGCATCCAAAAAGCAGCGCGCGGCACCTTGAGTTCATCAGACCAGCGTTTGGCAGCGACCTTCTTTAAAGACCCGCATCGCAGTCAAGAAATCCGCCAATCTGATCGCACGAGCCATGAAACATTTTGGAAGCGCTACAAGAAATTCGGCTCTCGCGCGCAGCAGATGTGCTCTTAACACGTAAATCATGAGCAAGATTGTCATCCTGACCGGAGCAGGCATTTCCGCCGAAAGCGGCCTTGGCACCTTTCGTGATGAAGGCGGGCTTTGGGCACAGCATCGGATTGAGGATGTCGCAACGCCAGAAGGTTTCGCGCGCAACCCTGACTTGGTGCATCAGTTTTACAATGCGCGGCGTGCACAATCACGCATGGCAAAGCCCAATCCAGCTCACTTTGCATTGGCAAAGCTTCAAAAAGAGCATCAAGGCGCTGTCATTCTCGTCACGCAAAACGTCGATAGCTTGCATGAGGCCGCAGGCGCACAAAACGTGATGCACATGCATGGCTTTCTGGATGGCGCACTCTGTGCGCGGTGTGATGCCCGTTGGCAAGCGCCCCTCGTGATGGAAAAAACCATGAACTGCCCCACATGCAACCGACAAACAACGCGACCTGATATCGTGTGGTTTGGCGAAATGCCCTACCAAATGGATGAGATTTACCAGCACTTGAGCGAGGCTGATCTTTTCGTTGCGATCGGCACCTCTGGCAACGTATATCCAGCCGCTGGTTTCGTCCAAGAAGCAACAGCATCAGGTGCTGACACGCTAGAGCTTAATCTAGAGCCCAGCGCGACAATCTCTGAATTCGCTCAAGCCCAGTTCGGCAAAGCGAGCAAGATCGTTCCAAGCTGGGTCGAAACGATCTTATCTTAAGAAACGCCTCTATTTATCAGCGCTGTGACCCGAGTGATCCGTATCACTAGGTGTCATCGCACCATGATCTTGGCGCTCTGAATCCACAGGAATTTGCACAACCATCTCGCCAGCTTTTTCAAAAGTCACTGTCACTTCGACGCTTTCACCCTGAACCATGTCCTGAGTCAGCCCCATGAACATCACGTGATCGCCACCGCGCGTCAGCCGATGCATGCCACCTGCGGGGATCACAAAGCCGTCTTCGACTTCCATCATCTTCATCACGCCTTCCCCCATGTCCTTGTGAGTGTGGAGCTCAACGCGTTTGGCAATGTCCGACGCCACACTGATCAATCGATCATCTTCAGCGGTGTGGTTCATAATCTGCATAAAGGCCGCACCTGACTTTGCACCTTTCATGGCAGTACGCACGTAGGCGTCATTGATCATAATGTCGCCAGCATAGACTGGAAACGCGAAGATTACCGTCGCAAAAAGGGTCGAAATTTTGGGGCCGAGGGACATCATGTCTCTCCTTATCTGTCTAAAGGTTTGAAATCGAGTTAACTCAATCCGTGACAGGTGGCCCCCGCGCCATAGGCGTCCCAAGCCGAACAGTTGCCTGTTTCAAAACGCGCTCCACCGAACGCAATTCAGACCAAACAACACGCTTGCTCATCACAGGCGCATCTAGCGCGACAGCCACGATCAAAGATAACGCATATTCAGGACAAATCTGTGGCGCACCTGTCGGTTCACCATTGGCATCAATATAAATCATCATCGGGCCGTTGCCCGTGCAGATCACCATCTGCCCTGAGGCATCAGGCATCGTACGCGCAGCCGCAGCGCTTTGAGCGGTCAACACAACAAGCGCTACTAGAAGGCTACTAATGATTTGAGAAACACGTTTCATATGGGCAAGTTAAACACTAGCAAAAATGACTACAACGGACAAAAAGAAGCGCCCCGCAACATGTGTCGCGAGGCGCTAAAATCTCTAAGGTGCGAAACGCTTAAGCTGCTGCTGTTTGCGCCTTTGCAATCTCTTTTTTTACTTTCAACGCGCTGTCGGACAATTCGCTGTCCTTGGACTTTGCGAAAAACTGATCCAGACCACCGCGGTGATCCACTGTACGCAATGCTGCTGCACAAATTTTCAGCTTGATGCCACGGCCCAGAACTTCGGACTGAAGCGTCACATCGTTCAAGTTTGGCAAAAACCGACGACGTGTACGGTTCTTAGCGTGGCTTACGTTGTTGCCCGTCATCGGGCCTTTTCCGGTCAATTCGCAACGGCGCGACATGGGCGTATCCTCGTGTTCGTGCATTCTAAGCGTATCTTAGAAAAGCAAAATTGGGCGCAGCTAACGCAGGCGCATGTAAATCTCTCGGGGGTATTAGGGGGATAACAGTGAGCCGTCAAGCGATTCACTCCCCCTTCCCCTTCATCTTTCCAAATAAACTTCGGGGGAGTCTCAGCTTGCTGAGGCGGGGGCCGGCCCCCTCGCAGGGTCGCGTCGTTTCACATCGCTAAAATCTACAACAATTCGCGCATCTGTTGCGCCGCAAATGCTGGCGTAACATCCCCTCGCGCAACCGCAGCTCCCAAATCATCCATCGCATTGCGCAGCGCACCAGCCTCACTCAACCGCGCCAGCAAACTTTGACGCACATCTTCTTCAAACCAAAACCGCGCTTGCTCTGCGCGCGTTCCCTCAAAAAACCCGTTCTCACGCCGCCAAGCGATCAAAGCACTCATTTCTTCCCAAGCCTGCTCTAACCCGTTCTCCTCCAACGCGGACACAGCCAGCGCTTTTGGAAAATCGCTTGGATCCTGCGCGCGCTTGCGCAGCAACCGCAAAGCCCCCGCGTAATCCGCCATCGTGCGCGTCGCGGCAGGTTTCAAATCGCCATCCGCCTTGTTGACCAGAATCAGATCAGCCATTTCCATGATCCCGCGCTTCACCCCTTGCAACTCATCCCCACCAGCAGGTGCCAAAAGCAGAACAAACAAATCTGCCATCTGCGCCACAACAGTCTCGGATTGCCCAACGCCAACCGTTTCAATGAGCACCACATCGAACCCGGCCGCCTCGCAGACAGCAACCGCTTCGCGCGAGCGCCGCGCGACACCACCCAAATGCGTTTGCGAAGGAGACGGGCGAATAAATGCAGCCTGTTCGCGCGACAAACGATCCATACGGGTCTTATCCCCCAAGATAGAGCCGCCAGAGCGTGTTGAACTCGGATCAACCGCCAGAACCGCCACACGCAGCCCCTTGGCGATCAAATTCATACCAAAGCTTTCGATGAACGTGGATTTGCCAACACCGGGCGTCCCAGATAGGCCGATGCGCAAAGCTTGCTTGCCCCCCTGCGCCAGGGCTTCCAGCAACCCCGCCGCCGCGATGCGATGATCTGCGCGCGCACTTTCCACAAGCGTAATCGCCCGCGCAAGGCCGCGCCGTTCACCGTTTCGAACCGACTGGGCAAGCGCTTGAATATCCATCGACGACCTCTTGAAAAACTGACCTCGGTTTTCAACGAGCAAGCAAGCGTTGTCTAGCCCTTCGCTTTGAACGATATGTATCCAATGCAAGGTGCTCTACCCATTGATGACGTCCTTCCCGCGCTCTTGAGCGCGCTTGAAACCCATGGGCGTGCCGTCCTGCAAGCGCCCCCCGGTGCCGGCAAAACCACCCGCGTCCCTTTGGCGGTGCTGCAAGCCGCGAAATTCCACGGCAAAATCATCATGCTCGAGCCTCGCCGCCTCGCGGCGCGCGCAGCCGCTGAACGCCTTGCCAGCCAGCTGAACGAACCCGTCGGCCAAACCGTCGGCTACGCGATGCGTGGCGAGCGCAAAACTGGCCCAAACACCCGCATAGAAGTCGTCACAGAAGGCATTCTCACAAGGATGATCCAGTCCGACCCTGAACTGACGGGCATCGATTGCGTGATCTTTGATGAATTTCATGAACGTTCGCTCAATGCCGATCTTGGCCTTGCCCTCTGTATTGAGTGCCGCACAGCCCTGCGTGAAGACCTCGCGTTGATCGTCATGTCCGCAACCCTCGATGCGGCCCCTGTCGCCGAGTTGCTCAATGACGCGCCGATCATCACGTCAGAGGGGCGCAGCTATCCCGTCGAGCCGATATTTTTGTCTCGCCCAACCTCGAAAGAGCGCCGCCTTGAGGCACATATGGCCGATCTCATCGCGCAGGCATTGAACGAAACAGACGGCAGTATTCTTGCGTTCCTTCCCGGAGAAGGCGAAATTCGCAGGACTGAAAGCCTGCTCGCGAGCCGTATCGCCACAGATACGACCCTGCGTCCACTCTTTGGTGCAATGAAATTCCAAGACCAACGCGCCGCGATCCAACCCCAAGCAGATGGGCGGCGCAAAGTCGTGCTTGCAACCTCGATCGCCGAAACATCCCTGACGATTGAGGGCATCACAACCGTGGTAGATAGCGGGTTTGCGCGGCGCGCACGCTTTGATGCCGGAACTGGTATGTCGCGCCTTGTGACCGAACGCGCCTCTCGCGCCGAAGCGACACAGCGCGCGGGTCGTGCAGGGCGTCTTGGTCCCGGCAAAGCATACAAACTCTGGGCGAAGGGCGAAAATGGCACACTTCCTGCTTTTGCCCCTGCTGAGATCGAGACGGCTGACCTGACAGGACTCGCGCTTGAGCTTGCCCTTTGGGGTGCGCCGCCAGAGGATTTACCCTTCCTGACACCGCCCAACCCCATCGCACTTGGCGAAGCGCAAGCGCTGTTACAAACCCTCGGCGCACTCGACAAAGATTTACGCATCACCGCGCATGGCAAAGCCCTTGCTCGCCTGCCGCTTCATCCGCGCCTTGGCCACATGCTAAGCAAAGCAGGCAAACAAGCAGCAATGCCCGCGGCCATCCTGAACGAACGCGATCCTCTCGGACGCAGCGCGGGCTGTGATCTGTCGTTGCGCACGCGCGCGCTACAAGACCGCCGTGTCCCAAAGGACTACGGGAGCCGTATCACGCAAGAAGTGAAACGCCTGAACAAACTCATGCCAAACGCATCGCAAGACCCTTTCAGCCTCGGCTCTATGGCGGCGCTTGCCTATCCTGACCGTATCGGACAACGACGCAAAGGCGACGCACCGCGCTATGTGCTGTCAGGCGGCAAAGGCGCAGTCATGGAAGAGGGCGACGTCCTTGGTAACGCGCCTTTCATCGTAGTCACTGATACGGACGGCAACCCACGTGAAGCCCGCATCAGGCAAGCGGCTCAGATAGATCTTGCTGATATCCGCGCGCTATACAATGCGCAGATCACTTGGGTCGATGAGTGCGCCTGGTCCAAGCGCGAGCGACGCGTCATTGCTTACCAACGCGAAAAGCTAGGGGCTCTGGTGCTGGATGAGCGCCTTTGGAAAGACGCGCCAGATCAGGCGATTGCACATGCGATGCTCGATGGCGTTCGCGCGCTTGGTTTGACGTTTTCCCCTGCCACACAGCGCTTTCGCACACGTGTTGATCTGATGCGGCAAGCGGGTGAAGATTTTCCTGACCTTGATGAAGTGGTGCTCTTGGACAGCATTGAGCAATGGCTTTTGCCCTATCTCTCCAACATCAAGAACGCCGCCCAGCTCAAAGCGCTCGATTTGCTTAACCCTTTAAAATCCCTTCTCACATGGGATCAACAACAGCGCCTTGATACAGCTGCACCGTCGCATGTTGAAACGCCGCTGGGGCGGCGCATTGCGGTAGATTATGAATATGGCACGCCCGAAATAGAACTGCGCTTGCAAGAGATGTTCGGCACCACCGTGCACCCCATCGTGGCAGGCCAAGCCTTGCGCGTGACGCTCTTGTCGCCTGCTGGTCGCCCTGTGCAAACCACGACTGACATCCCTGCGTTCTGGGATACGTCCTATGCGGATGTGCGCAAAGACATGCGCGGGCGTTACCCACGCCATCCATGGCCGGAGAACCCGCGTGAAGCTGATCCGACCTTGCGCGCAAAGCGAAAAAACCGCTGAAAGTTGAATAATTTCAACACTCTGTTAAGGTGCGACACATAAAAGCAAAAAAAGGATGGCGGATTTCGATGGTAGGATTGTTAAAAAAGGCGTGGCAGGAAGTTGTAAAACCTCTGGTGCAGCGCCCTGATCGCGTACAAGTCGCGGCCATTTGTTATCAAGGCACGGGTGCAGATCGCAAAGTGCTTATGATCACCAGCCGCGAAACCAAACGCTGGATCGTTCCCAAAGGCTGGCCCATCGATGGTCTGGATGCCAAAGCAGCCGCTGCCCAAGAAGCTTGGGAAGAAGCGGGCGTGAAAGTTGCCAATATCTCGCCAGAGCCGCTAGGCACCTATGATTACGACAAACGCATGGACGGCGGCGGTGTAGTGTCTTGTGCAACGCAGGTTTATGCCCTCGAGGTGGATCATTTAGAGGATGACTTTCCAGAGGCGGCTGAGCGCACGCGCAAGTGGGTTAATCCAAAGCAAGCCGCTGAAATGGTTGATGAACCAGGTTTGCAAGACATTCTAAAACAATTCTGATTGGCGCTGACCAAAGGTAAGTAAATCCAAGCCGATGTGATGAAACCCTTGTCTTGAATCATTTTGAGCTCTAGGCGCAGTTCAACTTTATCGCAGCCAAAAGAGACTGACATGGCCGAAGATCCCCTTGGTAGCCAGTGGAAAACCCTCGATCGTGATCTGAACAGGATCAGTCAGCTTGAGATGGCGACAAACTATGTCGCGCGTCCCATGGTAGGCCTTGGCATTGCTTTTGCCTTTATCTTGATGGCGTTCTTGATTGCCATGATCTGGTTCGGGGGCACCGAAGGCTCGCTCATCGTTGCCGCCGCCGCCGCAGTTGGTGCCTATATGGCGATCAACATTGGTGCGAATGATGTTGCCAACAACATGGGCCCAGCGGTTGGTGCGAACGCACTGACAATGGGCGGCGCGATTGCGATTGCTGCAGTCTGTGAAAGCGCCGGTGCGCTTTTGGCAGGCGGGGATGTTGTCTCGACCATTTCTAAAGGCATCATTGACACAGAAGCCGTCGCAGACGGGCAAGTCTTTATGTGGGCGATGATGGCCGCGTTGATCAGTTCTGCGCTTTGGGTGAATTTGGCCACGTATGTCGGCGCGCCTGTGTCCACGACCCACTCTGTCGTGGGTGGCGTGATGGGTGCGGGCATCGCCGCGGCTGGTCTGGCTGCTGTGAACTGGCCAACGATGGGCACGATTGCTGCCAGCTGGATTATTTCGCCCGTCCTTGGTGGTGTCATCGCGGCGGCTTTCCTTGCTTTGATCAAACACAAGATCATCTATCGCGAAGATAAAATCGCCGCTGCACGTGTTTGGGTTCCGATCCTCGTTGGCATTATGGCCGGTGTGTTTGCCACATATCTTGCGATGAAGGGCCTAAAACGGATCATCAAAATTGATATTCAAACCGCCCTCTTCATCGGTGCCGTGATTGGCATTGGTACTTACTTCATCACAAAACCACTTATTATCAAGCAATCCCAGGGTCTTGAGAACAGAAACAAGTCGCTTAAGGTCCTGTTCGGCATTCCACTGGTTTTCTCCGCGGCACTCCTAAGTTTTGCACATGGTGCGAACGATGTCGCCAATGCGGTTGGCCCCCTTGCTGCGATTGTTCACGCCAATGAATTTGGTGATTTCTCTTCCAAAGTCGCAATTCCTATGTGGGTCATGGTGATCGGTGCCTTTGGTATTTCGTTCGGCCTTTTCTTATTTGGTCCGAAGTTGATCCGCATGGTGGGCAGCCAGATCACCAAATTGAACCCGATGCGAGCTTATTGCGTGGCTTTGTCCGCTGCTATCACCGTGATCGTGGCCAGTTGGCTTGGCCTTCCTGTGAGTTCCACCCATATCGCCGTTGGCGGTATCTTTGGCGTGGGTTTCTATCGCGAATGGCATATGGAAAATCGTCTGCGCGGTCTCAAAGGCCCCGTGCCTGTCGCGAAAACGATCGCACCGATTGAGCGTCGTCGTCGCAAACTTGTGCGTCGCTCACACTTTATGACCATCATTGCAGCTTGGGTCATCACCGTGCCTGCCGCCGCATTTATGTCAGGTGTCATCTTTAGCGTCCTCTATTGGATCGCCGTGTAAGCGCGTTCCTGCTCGGACACGCAAGAATCGCTATGCACTGGGTTCTATCCGTTTAAACTGATCAAATCTTGTATCACTCATTGCCCCGCGGCCTGCCCTTCATGCTGATCTGTACTTTGTCAGCTTGCAACGCTGTGAGTGAAGACCGCATGAGTACGTCTGGCAGTAATCTTAGCCCTGACTATGAACGCCTCGCGAGCACTGCCAACGAGACCAGCGGACTTGGCGGCGTAGCTTTGAAACTCCAGCCTATTCCGACGGCAACGACATTGAGCAGCTCTTCTGGAACGCTTGATCATGCCACGGGTGCAACCACGATTAACGACGGGACCTACACTTTGGTTGATCCAGATGGGTTTACTGCGGATGGCCTGCTCACCGATGGTGTATCAACCCTGTTTTCAACGCCAGCGCAGGGGTTTACGGGCAACTATGATTACGCACGCGTCTACACACATGCCTATTTCGTCAACTCTGTACCCTTCTTATCAACCGGAATTTATGGCGTCGTAACGCGCTCTGAAGATATGCCAACGGCTGGTTCCGCGACATTAAATGGCGAAGCGCAAGCGAGCTATTTCAACAGTGCCACCAACTTCGACTTAAGCAATGGCACGTCGAAAGTTGAAACAAATTTCACGGATGGCACGGTAGATGTGACAACGGATCAATTTGAAATCACAAATCGCGATACGGGCGTCAGCGCCAATGTCGGGTTCAACGGTATCAAGATCACCGGCATGAAAATCTTTGGAAACCAATTTTCAGGCGGCACGATCACGACTGAGCAAAATGGGCGTGACGTCGAAATCATTACAGATCGCGCACAAGAAAGCGCGCTTGGCCGCTTCTTTGGGCTCACCAATTCCGGCCAGCCTGATGAGGCGGGCGGAATTGGGTATCTCAGAGGCGACGACAGGTCGCTAACGACGATCTTCTTGGCCGATTAGATTATTTTTCGAGACACCAACGCATAATCGCTTTTTGAGCGTGCAACCGGTTTTCCGCCTCATCAAAGATCACCGAATTTGGCCCATCCATGACAGCGCTTGTCGCCTCTTCTTCGCGGTGCGCAGGCAAGCAATGCATGAACAATGCGTCTGGTTTGGCATGCGACATCAGCTCTTCATTCACCTGATACGGACGTAGCATGTTGTGGCGACGCTCCTTAGCGGACTGGCTGTCATGCATCGAAACCCACGTATCCGCGACGACAAGATCAGCATTTTGCACAGCTTTTTGTGCGTCGCGCTCAATGCTGACGCTGACACCTGCTTTGCGCGCAAGACCGACGAACTCGTCTTCTGGATCAAGCTGCTTAGGCCCAGTGAATACCAGATCAAACCCGAATTGACCCGCCGCATGAAGGAAGGACGCGCAAACGTTGTTGCCATCACCACACCACACGACTTTCTTACCTTTGATTGGCCCGCGATGTTCTTCGAACGTCATAACATCCGCCATGATCTGACAGGGATGCGTGCGATCTGTCAGCCCGTTAATGACAGGCACATCAGCGTATTCCGCCATCTCGAGCAACACGCTTTCGTCAAACGTGCGGATCATGATCAGATCAACATAGCGCGACAGCACGCGCGCCGTGTCAGCAATGGTTTCGCCGTGACCAAGTTGCATGTCAGAGCCAGACAGCACCATGGTCTCACCACCCATCTGGCGCACGCCCACATCAAAAGAGACGCGTGTTCGGGTCGAGGGCTTTTCGAAAATGAGCGCAACCATGTGGCCTGCAAGCGGTTGCTCTGAATCCAGCGTCGCTTTGGGCAGGCCAACGCGCGCATCTTTCATAGAACGCGCGTTGCTGATGATACCGCTCAGCGCGGTTGGGTCTGTTTTGTGGATGTCTAGAAAATGGTTCATGTGTTTATACTTTTTCTAATGATGGGGCGAGGGGCCAACCCCTCGCGCTCCCCGGGATATTTATGAAGAGAGGAAGACTAGAGCGTTTTCTCTATTTGAGAGGCGGCGGCGCTGAGGCGCTTGATGGCTTCGGCAATGTCGTCTTCGGTGATGTTGAGGGCAGGCAGCAGGCGGATCACATTGTCGGCAGCCGGAACAGTGATGACCTCGTTGTCATAGCCCGCATTCACGATGTCGATGTTCGTCGCTTTGCATTTGAGACCAAGCATCAGACCTGCGCCACGCACGCTCTCGAAGATATCGGGGTGTTGCGCGATCAGCCCTTCGAGACTTTGACGCAATCCCCCTGCACGGCGCGAAACATCCGCCAGGAACTCAGGATTAGCGACAGTCTCAAGCACAGCGCAACCAACAGCGCAGCCCAGAGGATTGCCGCCATATGTGGAGCCATGGGTGCCAGCGGTCATGCCACTTGCCGCGTTTTCTGTTGCGAGCACGGCGCCGAGTGGGAAGCCGCCACCGATGCCTTTGGCGACCATCATGATGTCAGGCTCAATCCCAGCCCATTCATGCGCGAAGAGTTTGCCTGTGCGACCGACACCACATTGCACTTCATCGAGGATCAACAAAATGCCATGCTCATCGCACAGATCGCGCAGACCTTTGAGGCATTGATCCGGAAGCGGGCGAATACCGCCTTCACCTTGGACTGGTTCGATCATGATCGCTGCCGTTTGATCAGTGATCGCAGCCGTCAACGCGTCGTGATCGTTCCATGGCAAATGTTTGAAACCACCGAGCAGAGGGCCGAAGCCTTTAGTCATTTTCTCAGAGCCTGCAGCGGCGATGCCCGCGGAAGATCGGCCGTGGAAAGAGCCCTCGAACGTGATGATCTCTACCCGCTCGGGCGCATCTTTATCGTACCAATATTTACGCGCCATTTTGACAGCGAGTTCGCAGCTTTCCGTGCCTGAATTGGTGAAGAAAACCGTATCCGCGAAAGTGTGTTCGACCAAAAGATCCGCAAGCTTTTGCTGCTGAGGGATTTGATAGAGGTTGGACACATGCCACAGAGCGCCTGCTTGCTCGGTCAAAGCCGCAACTAAAACCGGGTTCGCGTGACCAAGGGCATTCACCGCAATACCCGCGCCCAAATCAAGAAAACGTCGCCCGTCTGCTTCAATCAACCAGCTGCCCTCGCCCTTTACAAAGGACATAGGCGCACGAGAATAGGTCGGTAGAACAGAAGGGATCATGGGAGCATCCTTGGAAAAATTAAGCCCTTTGAGTGCCTGAGCGGCAAGGGCAAGTCAACAATTTGGGTGATACGTGAAAGAGTTGGCCGTCACGCACGGCAGATCGAACGCTTTTTAAGCGCGGCGCAAGTGTCGTCGGAGACGGTTATGTGCGGTTTTGATCATGCGCTTTTCATAAAGCAGCGCGCGAAGAACGCAAGTCTGGGATTGTATGTGGATACAATTGGACGCTTGCGGATGCGCAGAATTCAACGCAGATCTGGCGTATGAGTGATCTGCCCAACAAACACCTGCCAAGCCACAATCCACGTCTTGCGATAATCCTGATGATCTGCGCAACCGCGTTCATTGCGGCGACAACTTTGCTGGCCAAAGCACTGGGCACGGACACGCTTGGCGCACCTTTGCATCCTGTTCAGATCACGCATGCGCGGTTCTTGTTCGCCGCGTTGACGCTTGGCAGTGCGGCTTTGATCATGCGTCCAAAGCTTGGGCCTGTTGATCTGAAACTACATGTGATGCGCACGACTTGTGGTGCTGCGGGGGTGACGTTGATGTTTGCAGCTGCTGCCTTCATTCCACTCGCAGACGCTACGGCGATCAGTTTTTTAAACCCTGTGTTTGCGATGGTCTTTGCGATTTTCTTGCTCGGGGAAAAGGTTGGCCCAATCCGGTGGAGTGCTGCTGGTATTGCGATGGTTGGGGCTTTGGTTTTGCTCCGGCCCGGCTCGGGAGCGATTGCACCGGGGGCATTGCTCGCACTTGGGGCGGCTTTGATCTTGGGGTTGGAAATTGTCTTCATCAAGCGTTTGTCGGGTCGTGAAGCCCCGTTTCAAATCTTGCTGGTGAACAATGGGATCGGCTTGGTGATTGCCACACTCGCCGTCTTGTTCGTTTGGGAGCCACCCACCGGGCAACAATGGCTCGCGCTTGCGGGTGTAGGCGTGTTGATGGCAGCGGCGCAGACGTGTTTTCTGAACTCGGTCGCGCGCGCGGATGCGTCTTTTGTGGTGCCTTTCAGCTATGGTACGCTGTTGTTTGCGACCCTGTATGACGCGTTGATCTTTGGCGTCATCCCGACATCCGTTTCACTGCTTGGCGCTGGGATTATCATCGCGGGTGCAGCGCTGCTTGCATGGCGACAGGCCATCACTTCTAAGGCTTGAGGCGATAGCCGGTGCGAAACATTTGCCATGCAATTCCAGTGACAATGGCGACTGAGAGCGTGCAGATGAGCATACCAGACCATGGGTTACTATCCGACACGCCAATCACCGAATAACGCAGGCCGTCGATTAAATAAAAGATCGGGTTGAAATGCGTGATCTCGCGCAAGACAGGTGGCAACACGGTGACCGAGTAGAACGTCCCCGAAAGCATAGCGAGCGGCGTGACGATGAAATTCGTAATCGCCGCCATTTGATCAAATTTATTTGCAAAAATACCCGCAATGATGCCCAGTCCACCAAGGAAAGCAGAGCCAAGCACGACGAAGACCAGCGCCATAAATGGGTGCTGCACACCAATGCCGAGGAAAACGAGCAGGCCAAGACCAATCGCGATCGAAACAAACACGCCGCGTCCGATGCCGCCAACCAGATAACCGATCACCATCTCCAGCGGAGACAAGGGCGGCATAAGCGTATCAACAATGTTGCCCTGCACTTTGGAAATCACAATCGAGGAGGTCACATTGGCAAACGCGTTCTGAATAACGGTCATCATCAGAATACCGGGCGCTATGAATTCGATGAACGGCACGCCCATGACCTCTCCTCGACGTGGGCCGACAGCAAGATTAAAGATCAACAGCAACAAGCCTGCGGTGACCAATGGTGCCAACAGCGTTTGCGTCCAAACCGCCAAGAAGCGGCGCGTTTCGCGCCAGATCAAGGTTTGCAATCCCAGCCAATTCACCCGGCCAAAGCGGCGCGCACCCATCTGTGGTGTATCCAAGCGTGCGTTTTGTGTCATAGGTGGCTCCAGCCTCGTGTCCCTGATTCGTGCGACTTGTATCTCAGCCGAGGCTGATTAGAATAGGGGCAAGCACCAGATATCAGGAGCGGCGCGTTGAGCGGGCCGCTTTTTTACATAAGGAAGCCAGAATGTCCTGGACAGATGAACGCGTAGAGACGCTGAAAAAGATGTGGGGCGAAGGCCAGTCCGCGAGCCAGATCGCCAAAGAACTCGGCGGCGTGACGCGCAATGCTGTGATCGGCAAAGTGCATCGCTTGGGCTTGTCGAACCGCACGACCACGAGCACCGCCAAGAGCGACGCCAAACCGAAGACCGCCAAGGCAGAGCCAAAGGCGAAGGCAGCACCAAAGGCTGATGCGGCTCCCAAGGCTGTGATGCCAATTGCAGAGCCTACGACGCCTCCTCCGCCCCCTTCGCGTGCGCGCCGTGCCATTATTCCTGCGGGTCAACCTTTGCCACCGCAGCCTTCTGCGAATGAGATCAGCCCAGAGGCGCTTGCGAAAGTGTCCGAGGTCGAGAAGAAATCAAAAAAGATCGGCTTGATGGAACTAACAGAGCGCACATGCAAATGGCCTGTCGGTGATCCAGCCACAGAGGACTTCTGGTTCTGTGGTCTACCTGTGAAAGCTGGCAAGCCTTATTGCGAAGCGCATGTCGGCGTCGCGTTCCAGCCTATGTCCGCGCGCCGCGACCGTCGCCGCTAATCTATTTGCGCGCGCTGATGTAACGCGCGCGCATACTCCTTCGAAGGCGCTTTCATGTTGAGCCATATTTGGACGTTTTGTCTCATCTTTTTGGCTCTTCCCCTGCAGGCGCAGCAAATCGCGATCACGCTTGATGATCTGCCCTAAGTCTTGCGTTCGCGCACCACGCCGCAAGAAGGCATGAAAATTATACGCGATGTAAATGCGGCGTTGAAAACCCATGACATCATTGCAACGGGCTTTGCGATCGGCAATCAGATCAACGAAGAGACAGCCCCTGTCATGGACGCCTTCGCAAACGCGGGGCACACGGTTGGCAATCACAGCTGGTCACACCCTGATTACGATACTCTCACACGCTGGGCATTCCGCCGCGAGGTCCGTCGCACTGACCGCGCGCTCAAACCGTGGATGCAGGGCCAAAAGTACTATCGCTTTCCATTTCTACGAGAAGGTAAAACAGAAAAAGCCAAACGTGCTGCGGAAAATGTCCTGAAAAATCAAGGGTATGAAAATGTTCCCGTCACCATTGATAATGACGAGTGGCGGTTCAACTCGGATTACGTGGATGCTTTGGATATGGGTGATCAGCGCGAAGCGCAGCACATCGCGACAGCATATTTAGAACATATGAAAGAGCGGACCGCGTATTTTCAAGCGCTCTCGCAAAAGGCGCTAGGGCGCGACGTATCGCATATTCTGCTGCTGCATATGAATAAGATCAACGCAGATCACTTGGATGATTTGCTCGCGTGGTATGACACCAACGGCTGGACATTCATCACCGTAGAGCAAGCCCTGCGTGATCCACTTTTCACAGCGCCTGATCTCTACACAGGCCCTCGCGGCCTTTCCCAGATTGAGCGTGTGCTGGGCGAGTAACCCTGCGTGTTGTAGCACGCAGGGCCACATTTGCTTAGTCCTGCGGAATAACGCGCAGGCCCAGTTCCATCATCTGATCGCTCATCGGCTCTGACGGCGCATTCATCATCAAATCTTCCGCACGTTGGTTCATCGGGAACATGATGACTTCGCGAATGTTCGCTTCATCCGCAAGCAACATCACAATCCGGTCGATCCCTGCCGCGCAACCACCGTGGGGCGGAGCACCGTATTGGAACGCATTGACCATGCCACCAAAACGCTTCTCGACCTCATCCTTGCCATAGCCCGCCAGCTCAAACGCTTTGAACATGATGTCGGGCTGGTGGTTTCGGATCGCACCGGAAATCAACTCGTAACCATTACAGGCTAGGTCATACTGGTAGCCCAAAACCTCCAAAGGATCGCCTTGAAGCGCCTCTAGGCCACCCTGCGGCATCGAGAAGGGGTTGTGCGAGAAGTCGATCTTGCCCGTTTCTTCGTCCGCCTCGTACATCGGGAAATCAACGATCCACGCAAATGCAAAACGATCCTCGTCGATCAATTTCAAGGCTGCGCCAATCTCGTTGCGCGCACGTCCTGCAACGCTTTCAAACGCAGATGGCTTACCACCCAAGAAGAATGCTGCATCGCCGACACCCAGACCAAGCTGCTGGCGGATCGCCTCTGTGCGCTCAGGTCCGATGTTTTTAGCCAGCGGTCCAGCAGCTTCCATACCCTCGCCCTGATCGCGCCAGAAGATATAGCCCATGCCAGGCAGACCTTCTTTCTGCGCAAAGGCATTCATACGGTCACAGAACTTGCGCGAGCCACCTGTCGGCGCAGGGATCGCGCGGATCTCGGTACCCTCTTGCTCTAAAAGCTTCGCGAAGATCGCAAAGCCAGACCCAGCGAAGTGCTCAGACACGACTTGCATCTTGATCGGGTTGCGCAGGTCCGGCTTATCAGAGCCATACCAAAGGGCCGCATCTTTATACGAAATCTGCTCCCACGTCTGGTCAACTTTGCGGCCACCACCGAACTCTTCGAAAATACCGCCAACCACCGGCTGGATCGTATCAAAGACGTCCTGTTGCTCTACAAAGCTCATCTCAAGGTCGAGCTGGTAGAAATCTGTAGGCGAGCGATCCGCGCGCGGATCTTCATCGCGGAAACACGGCGCAATCTGGAAATACTTGTCAAAGCCAGACACCATGATCAGCTGCTTGAACTGCTGAGGGGCCTGCGGCAAAGCGTAGAACTTGCCCGGATGCTGGCGTGACGGCACCAGAAAGTCGCGCGCGCCTTCTGGGGATGATGCTGTGATAATTGGTGTCTGATATTCGCGGAAATCCCGCTCCCACATGCGCTTGCGCATTGAGGACACAACATCAGACCGCAGCTTCATATTGCGCTGCAATTTCTCACGGCGCAGATCTAGGTAGCGATACTTGAGGCGGGTCTCTTCGGGATATTCCTGCTCGCCGAATACCATCAACGGCAGCTCGGACGCAGCACCCAAAACTTCAATGTCACGAATGAACACTTCAACTTCACCCGTCGGGATTTTTGGGTTCACCAAGCTCTCGTCGCGCGCCATGACGTTGCCATCGATACGGATACACCACTCAGAGCGTACTTTTTCGATCTGGCTGAACACAGGGCTGTCTGGGTCTGCCATCACCTGAGTGATGCCGTAGTGATCGCGCAGGTCGATAAACAAGAGGCCGCCGTGATCGCGCACGCGATGCACCCAGCCAGAAAGACGCACATTTTCGCCTACGTTGGATTTATTTAGATCGGCGCAAGTGTGGCTGCGATAGGCGTGCATGGTGCTTTTTCCTTCGGAAAGGGCTATAGGATAGGGGCCGATACACCGCGCGGGGGCGCGAAAGTCAAGTCTCGCTTGCCCGCACGCTCATATGCCCCTTGAACCTGCCCATGCCATGTCTATAACCCACGACAATTTGCACGCTGCCGCGACTCTGTCCTGCCACCGATCGAGCCGCCCCGAAAAAGAGGTCTTCCCATGCCCAAACGTACCGACATTTCATCCATTATGATCATCGGCGCGGGGCCAATCGTAATTGGGCAAGCCTGCGAATTCGACTATTCTGGCGCACAGGCCTGCAAGGCCCTTCGTGAAGAGGGTTACCGCGTCATTCTGGTCAACTCCAATCCGGCCACAATCATGACCGATCCGAACTTGGCGGATGCAACTTATATCGAGCCGATTACACCCGAGATCGTCGCCAAGATCATCGAGAAAGAACGCCCTGATGCGTTGCTTCCGACGATGGGTGGTCAAACGGGTCTCAACACATCTTTGGCCCTTGAAGAGATGGGCGTGCTTGAGAAATTCGGCGTTGAAATGATTGGTGCGAAACGCGAAGCTATTGAAATGGCAGAAGATCGCAAGCTCTTCCGCGAAGCCATGGACCGCCTCGGCATCGAAAACCCCAAAGCGACAATCGTAACCGCACCCACAGATGAGAACGGCAAAGCCGATCTTTCCGAGGGCGTGCGCATCGCGCTTGAAACACTCGACTACGTCGGCCTACCCGCGATTATCCGCCCTGCCTTTACCATGGGCGGCACAGGCGGCGGCGTGGCGTACAACCGCGAAGATTATGAGTTTTTCTGCCGCTCTGGCATGGACGCGTCCCCTGTGAACCAAATCCTCGTGGACGAGTCACTTCTGGGTTGGAAAGAATTCGAGATGGAGGTCGTGCGTGACACGGCTGACAACGCGATCATCGTCTGCGCGATTGAAAACATCGACCCCATGGGCGTGCACACAGGCGATTCGATCACCGTCGCCCCCGCGCTGACCCTGACAGACAAAGAATACCAAGTGATGCGCAACCACTCCATCGCGGTTTTGCGCGAAATTGGCGTGGAAACAGGCGGCTCCAACGTTCAGTGGGCGGTAAACCCTGCGGATGGCCGCATGGTCGTCATTGAGATGAACCCACGCGTGTCTCGCTCTTCCGCGCTTGCCTCCAAGGCGACAGGTTTCCCGATTGCCAAGATCGCTGCTAAGCTGGCCGTAGGCTACACGCTAGATGAGCTGGATAACGACATCACCAAAGTAACGCCTGCGTCCTTTGAGCCGACCATCGACTACGTCGTCACCAAGATCCCGAAGTTCGCGTTCGAGAAATTCCCGGGTTCTGAGCCATACCTCACCACGGCTATGAAATCCGTTGGCGAAACCATGGCCATCGGCCGTACGATCCATGAGAGCCTGCAAAAAGCGCTGGCCTCGATGGAGTCCGACCTCACTGGTTTCGACGAAGTCGAAATCGAGGGCGCGCCAGAGAAATCTGCGGTTATCAAAGCGATCTCCAAGCAAACCCCAGACCGCATGCGCACCATTGCGCAAGCCATGCGTCACGGTCTGACGGATGATGAAATTCACGTGGTCACGATGTTTGACCCTTGGTTCCTTGCCCGTATTCGCGAAATCGTCGAGGCCGAAGAAGGCGTGCGCGAAAATGGCCTGCCCAGCGATGAAGCGGGCCTGCGCCATCTCAAAATGATGGGCTTCACAGATGCCCGCCTCGCCAACCTAACTGGCTTCAAAGAGAAAGACGTGCGCAAAGCGCGCCACGCCGTCGGCGTCACAGCCGTCTTCAAACGCATCGACACATGTGCTGCCGAATTCGAGGCGCAAACGCCCTACATGTACTCCACATACGAGGCACCCGCTTTCGGCGATGTGGAATGCGAAGCACGCCCGTCTGATCGCAACAAAGTTGTCATTCTTGGCGGTGGTCCGAACCGTATTGGTCAAGGGATCGAGTTTGATTACTGCTGCTGTCACGCCTGCTACGCCCTAACGGACGCGGGTTACGAGACGATCATGATCAACTGTAATCCCGAGACGGTTTCGACGGATTACGACACCTCTGATCGCCTCTATTTTGAACCCCTCACATTCGAGCACGTCATGGAAATCCTGCGCGTCGAGCTTGAGAACGGCACGCTGCATGGCGTTATCGTTCAGTTTGGTGGACAGACGCCTTTGAAGCTGGCCAATGCGCTAGAAGCAGAGGGCATTCCGATCCTTGGCACCTCTCCTGATGCGATCGACCTGGCAGAAGATCGCGAACGTTTCCAAGCGCTTGTGAACCAGTTGAACCTCAAGCAACCACGCAATGGCATCGCATCCACAGACGCCGAAGCCCTCGCGATTGCGGAAAACATCGGCTTTCCACTGGTTATTCGTCCTTCTTATGTTTTGGGTGGCCGCGCTATGGAAATAGTGCGCGATATAGCGCAACTGGAACGCTACATTTCTGAGGCGGTTGTTGTGTCCGGCGACAGCCCTGTGTTGCTTGACAGCTACCTTTCTGGCGCGGTCGAACTCGACGTTGATGCGCTTTGCGATGGTAAAGAGGTCCACGTCACAGGCATCATGCAACACATCGAAGAAGCGGGTGTTCACTCTGGTGACAGCGCTTGTTCCTTGCCGCCCTACTCGCTGTCCAAAGACGTGATCAAGCGGATCGAGGAGCAGACACATGCCCTAGCGCTTGCCCTGAACGTCGTTGGCTTGATGAACGTACAATTCGCGATCAAAGACGACGAGATTTACTTGATTGAGGTGAACCCACGCGCCTCGCGCACTGTGCCGTTCGTCGCCAAAGCAACCGACAGCGCAATCGCGTCCATCGCCGCGCGCCTCATGGCAGGTGAGCCGCTCTCCAACTTCCCAAAGCGCGGCGCATATCCAGAGGGTGCGATCCCCGGCTCGCAACCAATGCCGGATCAAATGACGTTGGCAGATTACAATATGCCGTGGTTCTCCGTCAAAGAAGCCGTGTTGCCTTTCGCTCGTTTCCCCGGTGTCGATACGATCCTCGGCCCTGAAATGCGCTCTACGGGCGAAGTCATGGGTTGGGACACCTCCTTCGCCCGCGCCTTCCTTAAGGCACAAATGGGCGCTGGCGTTGTCTTGCCGCGCGAGGGTAAAGTCTTTGTTTCCATCCGTGATGACGACAAAACCGACAAGACCTTAGAGGCCGCTAAACTATTGGCATCTCTCGGATTTACCTTTACTGCAACACGCGGCACGCAAAGCTGGCTATCCGCTGCGGGCATTGAGTGCGAGATCGTGAACAAAGTATATGAGGGCCGCCCAAACGTGGTCGACAACCTCAAGAACGGCGAAATCGCCTTGGTGATCAACACGACTGAGGGCGCGCAAGCGGTGGAAGACAGCCGCGAAATCCGCTCCGTCGCGCTTTACGGCAAGATCCCCTATTTCACGACTGCCGCCGGTGCCCAAGCCGCCGCCCTCGCCATAGAAGCACAGATCAGCGACGATCTGGGCGTGATGTCTTTGCAGGGTGTGGGGTAGACAACAAAAAACCGGCGCTAGGATCACTCCAGCGCCGGTCCAGTCATCTTAAAATGAAATTACGCTCAACTCGAAAGGCGCGTAATTTCCTCTTTAAGTCGTAGTTTTTGTTTTTTGAGTTCTGCAATTTGAAGGTCCTGCGTTCCGGGCGCGCGCTGTGCGGCTTCCACTTCGGCAGAAAGGTTTAGGTGTTTCTTCTTCAGCTGTTCCAGATGTGAACTCAAGCTCATCGAGGTCCTCCTAAGGTTAGATGTGCAATGATAGTCCAGCATAATTTTTTTCATCTGTCACGCTGCAGATGCATCCTATGGTTAACCCAACCTTAAAATGCGTAAGATTTAGGCAACGCCCCCAAAGCTCAAACCCGCGCCATGACGCAAGATAGCTTCGATTATCTCATTGTAATTCTTATCATTTCCACCGTGCTCAGCCCCTTGGTGCATCACAATAGGCGCGTGTAAGCGAAAATCTGCCCGCCCCTCTCTTTTTGCGCGCACCAATACCAAATGCGCATCGCGACCTGTGCGTGCATACAAAGGTTGTACCTCAATAGAGCCGAGCGATTTGAAAACAGCGCTCATAAGTTCTGGCAAACGATCCGCGCGCTGCACAAAATGCAGCTGTCCTTTGGGCGCAAGTCGCTTGCTCGCAACGCTCACCCATTTACTCAACGGCGTGTCGCCACCTAGCCCCACTTCGCGCTCAACATTCAGCGAAGGCACGCTACGAGCACGATCATAGTATGGCGGGTTAGCGATCACATGATTATAGCCCTGTGCTTTCACCTCTGCGGGCAAAGCTTTCAAATCAGCCGGATAAACAGTGAAGTCGATACCATTACGCGCCGCATTTTCACGCGCAAGATCAGCGTAATCTGCTTGCAGTTCCACCCCCGTCAAAGACAGGCCCGCAATCCGCCGCCCCAAACACAGCGATGCAACGCCGCCCCCACATCCAAGTTCAAGTACTGTTTCACCCGCTTTCGCAGGCACGCTCGAAGCCAGTAAAACAGGGTCTACACCCGCACGATAACCGTTAAGCGGTTGTGCAATCTGCACGAGCCCCCCAAGGAAGGCATCAACGCTGCACGGCCCTAGTTGGGGATGCTCAATGTGGGAGTTCAACTTCGTTTTCCGCCAAAATGCGCAGGACACGTTCATAGTCACGCGTCGCCACCATCACACGGCGCGGCAAAATGCCTATGGAGCCTTCAAGCACGCTCATATTTACGTCCAACTCAAAGATCGGTATACCCGCATCATCAAGGATGGCTCGCACGAGAGCCGTGAGTGTTATGTCATTGGTTCGCATCAGTTCTTGCATAAAAATAGAGTTAAGCGCGGCGCGCCCGAATGTACAGATATACTACAGGGCAGGAACGAGAGTGTGATGAGCTTGGACGAGATTTCAATAAAGCCACATGATGCCTTAGCGGCCTATTTGGCGGCTGATATGGAGGCGGTGAATGTGCTCATTCGTGAGCGCATGGCGTCTGAACATGCCCCGCGCATCCCTGAAGTTACCGCGCATCTGGTCGAAGCAGGCGGCAAGCGTTTGCGCCCGATGTTGACCCTCGCGGCGGCGCATTTGTGTGGCTACGATGGCCCCTATCACGTGCATTTGGCAGCGACGGTAGAGTTTATTCACACCGCCACATTGCTCCATGATGATGTGGTTGATGAAAGCGGTCAGCGTCGCGGACGTCCGACTGCCAATCTGTTATGGGACAACAAGTCCTCTGTTCTTGTTGGCGATTATCTCTTTTCGCGTTCATTCCAGTTGATGGTAGAAACGGGTTCTTTGCGTGTGCTCGACATTCTTGCCAACGCTTCGGCAACGATTGCGGAGGGCGAAGTGTTGCAGCTTACCGCTTCGCAAGATCTTGCCACGACAGAAGCGATCTATCTGCAAGTCGTACGCGGCAAAACTGCTGCGCTCTTCTCGGCCGCGACGGAGGTTGGCGGTGTGATTGCAGGTGAAGATGATGCGCAAGTGCAGGCGTTATTTGATTATGGTGATGCCCTCGGCATTGCGTTCCAGATCGTAGACGATTTGCTCGATGTGTCAGGTGATCCGAACGCGATTGGCAAGAATGTAGGCGATGATTTTCGCGAGAAGAAATTAACCTTACCCCTGATCAAGGCTATTGCCAAAGCCGACGCCGAAGAGCGCGCTTTTTGGGTACGCACGATCGAGAAAGGTCGCCAGGAAAACGGCGATCTGGAACATGCGATTGCGCTTTTGCACAAGCATGGTGCATTGGAAGACACACGGCTCGAAGCGCTCGCATGGGCTGACAAAGCCGTCGCTGCGATAGACCAACTGCCAGAGCATCCAGTGCGCGATATGCTACGCGAAATTGCGGGTTACGTCGTGGCGCGCATTAACTAAAGTTAGTCGCGACCACCCACCAGTCTGGATGTTTCCCTCGAATGGTTTTCGCCAGCTCTTTCGTCGAATCCGCGTTTTCGCAAAGTCCAAAGCACGTCGCGCCAGAACCTGACATGCGTGCAAAAAGAGCAGGTTCCAACGCATCAAGCGCGTCTTGGATAGTTGGCTCGATGCTGATCGCTGGGGCTTGCAAGTCGTTACGCTGCTCTGCGCACCACTTGGCGAAAACGCCTACATCCGCGCATTCAGGAACAACGCCCATCGGCGCATTCTCTTTTTGGGTCAATGCTTTAAATACTGGTGGCGTCTCGACAGCGACGCGCGGGTTTACCAAAACTGCTGGCAGCTCGGGCAATGGCGGCACAACTGACAATTCGTCTCCAACACCACGCATCCGCAAGGCCATTGGCGAAAGACACACAGGCACATCCGCGCCAAGGCGTACCACATCCTCCGGCAAAGGAAGGTCCCACAATTCAGCCAAAGCCAGTAGCGTCGCCGCTGCATCCGCAGAGCCGCCACCAATACCCGCCGCATGGGGTAGGTGTTTACTTAGGTTAATGGCCGCGCCTTTGTCAGCACCAAACAATCGCGCGGCTTGCAGTACCAAATTGCGCTCGTCCGTCGGCACACCTGCCGCCAAAGGGCCATCTACACTGAGCGAGAGCGCATCCGCTTCGCGCATGTCAATGAAATCCCCGATATCCGCAAAACAGACCAAGCTGTCGAGCAGATGATACCCATCCGCCCGCTGACCTGTCACGTGAAGCGTTAAATTAACCTTTGCGCGTGCGGTGCGCCTGACACTATTAACCGTCATCTGCCAATCGGAGCGGCTTTGCACCTTCTTCTTCAAGCACTTGATCAAGACCGACTTCTAGCTTGCGCCGAATGCGATCTGGGTCCGCTTCTTGGCTAGCATCACCGTAATCCACGAACGAAAGTGCGCGTTTCCATTGGAATTCCGCCTCAAGAAAGCGCCCCACAGACCAATACACATCGCCCAAATGGTCGTTCACAATGGGATCAATCGGCATCAATTCTGTCGCGCGTTCCATCGGTGCGACCGCTTCTTCATAGCGACCTAAACGAAACAAAACCCAACCCAAGCTATCGACGATATACCCACTGTCAGGACGTGCCGCGACGGCGCGCTCGATCATATTTAGCGCTTCATCCAGCTTGACTTGCTTCTCAACCAAGGAATATCCAAGGTAGTTCAAAACTTGCGGCTGCTCCGGGTTCAACTCTAACGCTTTGCGAAAATCCGCTTCCGAATTTTCCCAGTTATCAAGCCGCTCGTAAGAAATCCCGCGCGCGTAATAGATGAACCATTGTCCGCGGCTTTCTTCGTCATACTGCTCTAGCGCGGTATCATACGCTTTGATCGCATCCTCAAAACGCTCCATCTGGCGCAACGCATCGCCGAGCGACGAATGCACGAGCGCCAATTCACCATGGGTTTGCGCGAGACTTTCGAGCACCTCGATCGCGGCGTCCGGTTTCCCACTACGCCGCAACGCTTCTGCGCGCCCCAGCTCTGCCGCATGAAACGCGGGATCATCACGACCAACTTTCTTGTAAGTTTCCGTCGCCAACTCGAACCGTTCCATCTGCTCGAGCAAACCAGCGGACAGCAAGGTCGCATCACTGTGCATTGGGTTCAAATATTCAGCGACGCGCGTATAAAGAAGCGTGTAATCTTCGCTCGCCTCGTTACGCAACGCACTGCCCACGGTGAAAAAGACCTCTGCCATGCCATCGCGCGCAGTCTTGATCTGGCTAAATTCAACAGTCTTGCCATCACTCAGGCTCGCGCGAATAGACTTGAGTAGCGGGTCAAGGTCAGGGCCAAACGAGTCGTCGAGAAGTTTCAAAGCATCCTCAGTCCGCCCCAATTGACTGAGCACTTCAATATGCGCAATCGCACCGCGACGGGTTTGACGCAACGCACCTGACTCAGGTTTGGAAAAGATCTCATCCGCCCCTTCAAAATCGCCAACCATCGCAAGAGCGAACGCTTTGTGGTAAAGTGCAAAGCCTTGCAGCCCGCGCTCTTCGCCAATCTTTTCAAAGTTCTCAAGCGCAGTTGTTACTTCGCCAATGCCGACTTGCGCCCAAGCACGCAAAAGTCCGTCCACCAAAGGTCCAACACCTTGGTTATCAAGAATCCGTCCAAGCACATCAGCGTAATTCTCTTCCTGTGCGCGCTGTGCGAGCAAGGCCATTTGCGCAACTTGGCTGCTTTGGCCGTTGGCGAGCAAAGTGCCACCAACGATCGCCGCGCGTTCGATGTCACCAAGGGCGAGCAACGCAAAGCTGGCGTTTTCCAATATTTCAGGGTTTGAAGGATCACGCGCTAGAGCCTGAGTATAATAGCGCGCCGCAGCATCGTAATCGCCTGTCACCGCAGCAGAACGCGCCGCGAGATAAGGCCCCGCAGGCTCAGCTACCAGCGGAATTCCAGTGACGGCAAGAACCGCTGCAAAACTTATCTGCCGTAAGACGCGAATGGGCACGTGTGATGCTCCTTTATGTGTACTGCTTTACAAGAAGCTAGGGCGTCGATGCGGGTAAAGCAATGATCGCACGTCTCAACAACACAAAGAGTCGTTCAAGTTTTTGCGATTTCTTTCGAGCGCGACACGCAGAGCGATAAAAAAGAAGCGGTGCAAACGAGTGCACCGCTCCATGTACGTTTTGAAAAGGGAATTTTAGTTAACTGCAATCAGTTGGGTTAGGATGCCGATTGCCTCACTCACGAGATCATTTATCATTGCAACTCGGCTCTCTTCGAAGTCAAACTGCGTATATCGTTAAGATTCTTCGTGAAATCAGCAGAAAAGCAAATACACGATGCGTGAAAATACAAGTCAAAACAGCAGAGACAGGCGCATTGCCGTTTTCGCCATCGCGATTTTTGTCTGTGTTTTCCTAGGTCCATTCGACACGGGTGATGATTTATCCTTCTGGGATCGTGTGGTCTTTTGGACTGTTGCGATCAGCACTGTCGGCATTTTTATGGAAATTTGCATCCTTGCCGCAATCGAAAGCAAATGGCTCACAAGGGTTCCAATGCTGTTTACCATCGTGATTGGTTCTGCGCTCGGCAGTGTGCCCGGCACCTCATTTGTTATAGCGCTTAACAAGGTCTTCCGCCCCGAACATTTAGAAGGCGCGCTATTTCCTATGCTGTGGTTTCAAGTCACCGTTATGGGCATACTGATCGCGGGACTGGAGCTTTTGATCAATTCTCGCTCGCAAACTGCGCGACAAGAAACGCAGGATAGTAATTCAGTAAAAAGCGACGAAAAGACCCCAAGCTTATTGACCCCTCGATTGTTACAACGCTTACCCACGCGTTTACGCGAAGGGCAAATCATCTCAATGTCGATGCAGGATCACTACGTCGAGGTTACGACAACTAAAGGAAGTGAGATGATCCTGATGCGCCTAAGCGATGCGATTGATCTGCTCGATGGAATCGAAGGCGTGCAGACCCACCGATCTCACTGGGCTGCACGCGCGCATGCAAGTAGTCTGTCGCGTGTTGATCGCCGTCACCAACTGGCTCTCAAAGATGGGCGTTCTGTTCCCGTAAGCAACAGCTACAGGGCAAACGTCGAGCAAATGCTCAACGAAAAAGGGCAGACCTAAGCCTGCCCTCCGCGTCATTTCAAAGCGTCGATATTACATATTCGGGTAGTTCGGACCGTCCCCACCCTGAGGCGTGACCCAAGTGATATTCTGGCTCGGATCTTTGATATCACATGTTTTACAGTGAACGCAGTTCTGGAAGTTGATCACAAAATTATCGTCAACAACCTCGTAAACGCCGGCGGGGCAATAGCGCTGCGCTGGCTCTGCGTAATGCGGCATGTTCACCGCCATCGGCACCATTTTGTCAGTCAGCTGCAAATGCGCTGGCTGGCTTTCTTCATGATTGGTGAAGCTGAACGCCACATTCGTGAGGCGATCAAAGCTAAGCGTGCCATCAGGCTTGGGATACTCAATCGGCTGATGTGCCGCCGCTTTACCCGTTGCGTCCGCATCATTTTTGCCGTGCTTTAAAGTGCCCAAAAGCGAGAAGCCAAGCGTGTTGGTCCACATGTCAAACCCGCCAACTGCAAGCGATGCGACAAGCCCGTATTTGCTCCAAAGTGGCTTTACGTTGCGCACTTTCTTGAGGTCTTTGCCAATCTCGCCAGAGCGCACTTCGACCTCGTAGTCGTTCAGCTCATCGCCAGAACGATCCGCCTCAATCGCAGCAAACGCAGCTTCTGCAGCCGCGATGCCAGACAACATTGCGTTGTGATTGCCCTTGATGCGCGGCACGTTAACCATGCCTACAGAACAGCCAAGCAATGCAACGCCGGGTGCCACCATCTTCGGCATGGACTGATACCCGCCTTCAGAGATCGCGCGCGCTCCGTAGGCCACACGTTTGCCGCCTTTCAAAAGGTCCGCGATCATCGGGTGATGTTTGAAGCGTTGGAATTCCATATAGGGGAACAGATGCGGGTTTTCGTAGTTCAAATGCACCACGAAACCAACGTAAACCTGATTGTTATCAAGATGATATATGAACGAACCACCGCCAGCATTGCTGCCCAAAGGCCAACCCATCGTATGCGTGACAGATCCTTCTTTGTGCTTGGCGGGATCAATTTCCCAAATCTCTTTCATGCCAAGGCCAAATTTCTGCGGCTCTTTCCCTTTCGAGAGATCGTATTTCGCAATCACTTCTTTGCTAAGCGATCCTCGCACACCTTCGCTGAGGAAAACGTATTTACCATGAAGCTCCATGCCTGGCTCCGAATTCGGCCCAAGCGTGCCATCAGCCTCTAGCCCAAACACGCCAGCCACGGCGCCTTTGACTTCGCCATTGTCGCCGTAAACCAGCTCGGAACAAGCCATGCCCGGGAAGATTTCAACGCCAAGCTCTTCGGCCTGCTCTGCCATCCAGCGACACACATTGCCCATGGAAACGATGTAATTGCCGTGGTTGTTCATCAAAGGTGGCATCGGGAAATTCGGAATGCGGATCTGACCCGCCTCGCCCAACGCATAAAAATTGTCGTCCTTTACAGGCACGTTCAACGGCGCGCCCTTTTCTTTCCAATCAGGAATAAGCTTGTTCAAACCAACCGGATCAAGCACTGCGCCAGACAAGATATGCGCGCCCACTTCAGAGCCCTTTTCCAGCACAACAACCTGCAAATCAGCATCCAGTTGCTTCAGACGGATCGCCGCAGACAGGCCCGCGGGCCCCGCGCCCACGATCACTACGTCATATTCCATCGCTTCGCGTTCGATTTCACACATGATGGCTCCTCTCGTGAGCAAGAAATTATGTTGCGCCGATGGGTATCAAGGCATGCCTAATGTGGTCAATCGCAACGATACGTAAATCGTGGTGTTTCAGCAGAAAAACCTACGCATTCGCGCGAATATGCTTATATGGCGATCATCACTTGCATTTGCCCACCAGCTCAGGGCAATCTGAGTGCTGAAAATAGACAAGAGTGCAGCGCCGGTTTGTCCGGCGTTTTTGTATAAATAGCTGTGCTACACAAGCACGTTAGATGACGACGGGGTCGCCCATGGAAAAGATACCGATGACCAAAGCAGGCCATACGGCTGTTGAGGTTGAACTCAAGAACCTCAAGACCGTGGAACGCCCTGCGATTATCGCAGCAATTGCTGAAGCACGCGAGTATGGCGATCTGTCAGAAAACGCCGAGTACCATTCCGCGCGCGAAAAACACAGTTTCATCGAGGGCCGAGTCAAGCAACTTGAAGGCGTTCTTTCCTTGGCCACCGTGATTGATCCGGCGACACTGAGCGGAACCATTAAGTTTGGCGCGACCATAACTCTGGTTGATGAAGACACCGATGAAGAAAAAACGTGGCAGATCGTTGGCGAACATGAAGCCAACATCGAAGACGGCTTGCTCAATATCAAATCCCCTATCGCGCGCGCTTTGATTGGCAAGGACGAAGGTGATAGTGTTGAGGTGCGCACGCCTGGTGGCGGCAAATCTTACGAAGTGCTTAAAGTCGAATATATTTAGACCGTGGTTTTTCCACAGGCGAAGAGCGAAAGAAGTGAGCATGGCTGACGGCTCTGACGGTAAATCAACACCACTGGGCATCTATGATCGTCCGGGTAAATCCTCGATCACGGGGATCGAAATCATCGCGATCGCGCTGAGCCTTTTGTGGTTACTTGGTGCTGCGATTTTCTTCCTCACGCTTCCGAGCGAAGCCGCTGTCGAGGGTACTGGTGGCCTTCGTTTCTTGATGACAATGCTTGCAATCTTTATGCCGGTTGCAATGATCTGGGTCGCAGCGACGGCTGCCCGCTCGAGTCGTGTGATGCGTGAAGAAAGCCAGCGTTTACAAGCCGCTATTGATGGCATTCGACAAGCTTATGTGGCCCAAAGCCAAGGGCGCAATATGGCGGCGGAGCCCTCTGTAACTCGTAAACTTGATGAAATCGCCGCGGCTCAGCGCAAGACCGAAACGACGCTTGCGACCTTCTCAACGAAGCGCGACACGGCCCCCGTGCGCAAACCGGCTCCTGTAGAACCGGCTGCGGCGGACCCCTCCGAACAGGCCAGTCTGGCCCTTGGCACGCAAGCCGCTGAAATGGCACCGCCGCTCGAGCGTGACGTTTTGATCCGCGCGCTAAATTTCCCTGAGGATGCCAATGACAAAGCCGGCTTTGATGCTTTGCGCGATGCGTTAAAAGACAGAACCTCTGCGCAGTTGATTCAGGCAGCGCAAGATGTGCTGACACTGCTTAGCCAAGACGGTATTTACATGGATGACTTGCGCCCTGACGCCGCGCGCCCCGAAATTTGGCGGAGTTTCGCCGCTGGCGAACGTGGCCGTGCGATTGCGGCACTTGGCGGCATTCGGGATCGCTCTTCACTGGCTTTGTCCGCCGCTCGCATGAAGCAAGATACGATTTTCCGCGATGCAGCGCATCACTTCTTACGCCGTTTCGACAAGAGCTTTTCGGAGTTTGAAGAAATAGCGACAGACGCTGAAATTGCTGCGCTTTCCAGCACACGCACGGCCCGCGCCTTCATGCTGTTGGGTCGCGTTGCGGGGACGTTTGACTAGTGCTTTGGCAAGATGTGTGAGACAGGTTTTCGTGTTGTCATCGCAATCGCCCCTTTGATGCTTAAAACAAACCAAACGGCAAGTATCGCACCGGTGTTCCATGCTCGATCAATGCAGCGCCATCGGGCAATTCAACGAGACCTTCCGCCCAGCTTAAACTACTGATCCGCCCTGATCCCTCGGACTTAAAGACCTCAACATGACCGTCTCGAACCCTTGCTCGCAAAAACTCGCGTCGTCCAGCCCTTTTACGCTTTTCAAAGGCAGCGGGCAGCAAAAAGCATTGTGGTTCTGACCATCCGGCACCTGAAAGAATATTCAAAGCAGGGCGCGCAAAAACTAACGTGCACACGAGTGCCGCCACAGGGTTTCCTGGCAAGCCAAAAACCGGAACTGTGTTCCACATTCCCAGCGCCAAGGGCCGCCCAGGTTTCAAAGCAATCCGCCACAACGCGAGCGAGCCGGTCTCTTCCAAAAGGGCCGACATGTGATCTTCATCCCCCGCAGACGCACCGCCAGATGTTATAATGGCGTCGCACTGAGCAGCACCCCCATCCAACATTGCACCTAGCGTTGCTCTGTCATCAGGTGCCCGACCAAGATCGACCGCTTCAAACCCCCAATCGCGCAATTGCGCCAAAAGCATTGGGCGGTTTGCATCATAAATCTGCCCATCCTGCGCGGGCTGACCTGTTTCAACCAGCTCATCGCCAGTCGAAAGGACACCAACGCGCAATGGCGCGTAGATGCTAACCTGCGAAACGCCCACCGCACTCAACAATGCGGCATCGGCTGGCGTCATCCGCCGCCCCGCACGCAGAACAGTTTCACCAGCGCCCACATCTTCACCCGCGCGACGCGTGTTGCTACCTGCTTTGACCGGTCCGTTAAAAGCAATGCGCAGGCCATCACTGCGCACATCTTCCTGCAAAATCACCGTATCAACGCCATCCGGCAATGCAGCACCCGTCAAAATGCGAATGACGAAACCGTTTGGCACGCGACCATCAAAGCGCAAACCAGCTGCTGCACGTCCTTTTACCAAAGGCAACTCAAATGGCCCTTCGCCAGACAAACTTTTGGATGCAAACCCATATCCATCCACAGCTGTATTGGGTAGCGGCGGGTTAGAGCGTTGCGCGATCACATCCTTTGCTAGGATTTTGTTCACGGCACTCTGCACCGAGACAGTTATCGTCGGCACCACAGGTTTCAAACGCGCGCGAAGCATCCCCAACGCTTCATCCACAGGTGTCCAATCTACGCCCATTGGCAAGGTAAAACAGTCATTTGACAACTTTGGCGGCGCTAGATGCACCGCCGCGCGTTGCAGTTCATCTGAGTGCCCAGCACCAAGGATCGCGCCCTCAATAGGCGACGTGAGATCCATCATTCCAGCAAGTTCAATAGCCGGCATAGACGCCAAAGCCTTCGACAACAGCCGAACCTGTGCTGCATCTCTTATTTCACCACTTTTCTCTGCCTCCTTAACCACAGGCCCCAGCAGAGATGGCCAAATCTCTGCCAAAACAATCGGCGCGTCCGCCGCTTCAAATGGCCATACCGCCAATTCCTTGCCGAATCGTTCACGCAGGCGATGCAAAACGGGTAATCCCATCAAAACTTGTGCGCCAACAGCGCCCGCGCCCGCAAGCTGCCAGCACGTGAACAACCCTTTTTCATCCTGCTCACACTGACGCTTTTCAGGCAAACCATGCAAAGAATACTCAGACTTATTTCGTCGCAACCCTGCTATATCACGCTTCAAAGGATTGCCCCAAAACGGACCAGTCCCTCCGAAAAATTCGTTAACTTCAGCAGCAACGTCAAAGCGATTATTCTCGCCGTTCTCATCATCTTTGATCCGCACGGCGAGCCATTCCCAGACACCGAACGGATCATCCGAACCGCTTAGAGCGCGTGCAAAACCAGTGGGATAGGCAAAGGGAAAATCAAAACTCGCAAGCACCCGATGACCCTTGGCGCGCTCCGCGATCAAACGAGCGATTAACCATGCTTCGGCCTCTACGCGCGAACGCAAATAAAGCGGCGGTTCGACAGAAGTGGAGCTCGCAACACCGATCCAGATCGCGTCCTTCTTCGGCGTCGGCCCCGATGCTTTGCCAGAGGCCCAATCGACAACGATGACCGTATCAAACGTCATACCAGCCGCTCCGCCAAACCCACATCACTCAACACAAAATCGGCAATCAAAGCCGTCGCATTCAGATCAAACACAGGGCGACCCACATCCAACGCGCAATCCGCTGCAAAGGCGCGCACAGTCGCATCCGCGATCAACGGGTTGCCCGTTTCCTGGCGATGCGCCTCTATTTTGGGATGCTTGTCGCGCTTGTACCCTTCCACCAACACCAGATCGACGGGCGCAAGTTTGCCCAGCAATTCTTCAAGCGTTGGCTCATCTTCATCGCTCAATTCATGCATCAAAGCGAAACGATTGCGCGAAGCCAGCAGCACCTCTCTCGCACCCGCCGCGCGGTGACGGTAGCTGTCCTTGCCCACGTGATCCACATCGAAACTATGGTGGGCATGTTTGACCGTGGACACTGAATACCCACGCGACGAAATTTCGCTCACCAAACGCTCCATAAGACCGGTCTTACCCGCGTTTTTCCAACCGACAACGCCGTAAATCTTCATAATAATCCCTCGGCGTGCGCCAAATCTTCAGGGGTGTTCACGTTAAAAAACGGATCAAACGGTTCGGCTTCAAACATCGCTTCGCGCCCACCATGCTGATCGCTCCAGAGCACGACTTTACGCAAGCCACCCTCCAGCGCACGGCGTAGATCATCGCGAAGTGCAACAGGCCAAAGCCCAAACGTTGGATGTCGATTGCGCCCACGCTCGCTATCCAGCGTAGCTGCCAGAACCAAGGGATGCACCATGCCATCCGCGGCCATCATCAATCGCGGCACCAGATCGCATGGAAAAAACGGTGTGTCCGCCGCCGCCGTCACAATCGTCTCAGCACCTTGTTCATGAGCCCAATCCAGCCCTGCCAGCACACCTGCCAAAGGTCCGACAAATCCCGCGACACTATCTGCCACCACGGGCAGACCCGTATCAACGAACCGCGCAACATCGCCGTTTGCGCTCAAAGCAAGCGCCGCGACTTGCGGCTCCAACCGTGCAATCACATGGCTGAGCAAACTGCGCCCGCCTAGCATCAGCCGCCCCTTATCACCACCGCCCATACGCCGCGCTTGCCCGCCTGCAAGGATCACACCAAGAGGTTGTTTCATGTCGCGTTCTGTCCTTGCTCAAACATTTTGCTCACTTGCGTATAGATTTGGTGCATCGCCGCTTTGCTTTCAAACGCGCTCAGCGGCAGGATCAAAACGATGCCCGAAATTGCAAAACTGATACAGCGCTTCCCGATAAGTATTTCTTCGACGTCGCGCCACCCTGTGCGCCACGTGCTGGCTTGCGTGTTCACGCACAGCCCTTTTTCATCAAATCTCATCTGCCCGGCGTGGCCAAATTTGGACCTTGCCACCATCTTAGCCAATCTGCGATAGGCAGATTGATTAAGGTACCAACCCAGGAAAAATCCGGGCAAGCTCGCAATCAGCAACCAATGCGCGCCATCGGGAAGTTTATCAAACACCAGCGTGGCAGTGGTAACATAGATGGCAACACAGCCGAATGGGATCAGAACAAAAAGCTCCAAGTAAAGCCCAAGCAAAATCAACCTTCCGCCACCGCGATAAACCCGCTGCCCGCCCAGCAACATGCCTTCATAGGCGCTCTTTGGATCCAGTTCGAAATCGAAGCTTACGGTGTTTGTGTTGTCAGCGTCCATCAAACCAACCACGTACTGCCTCGATGATTTTTTCACTTCCTCTTGTCTGTTCCGGCAAGCGGTGCGGCAAATCGCTAAGGTCATCTTTTATAACTGTCATGCGCTGCCCTTCCGACCTGATTTCTTCGGCTCATCCTTGATTTGCGCTAGATCAGCGTCCCACGTTATCCGCTCCGCACCCGCCAGACATTGAAACCGCTTGCCGCGCATACGTCCGATCAAGGTCAGCCCGACTTGCTGTGCCAACTCGACCCCCCAAGCGGTAAAACCGGAGCGTGACACCAGCGCAGGGATCCCCATGTGTGCACATTTGATCACCATCTCAGACGTCAATCGCCCTGTCGTGTAAAGGATCTTATCAGCGCTACTCGCTTGTTCTTGCATCATCCAACCTGCGATCTTGTCGACGGCATTATGACGCCCCACATCTTCCATATAGACCAACGGCTGATCGCCTTTACAAAGCACCGTGCCATGGATCGCCCCGGCATTCAGATAAAGCGAGGGCGTCGTATTGATCTTGCGCGCTAGTTCATAAAGCCAAGAGGTGCGCAATTCCGCCTGAGGCAAAATAACCCCCTCAAGCCCCTCCATCATATCGCCAAACACAGTCCCAACCGCACAGCCCGATGTGCGCGTCTTCTTCTTCAACTTTTCTTCATGATTGGTCGGCCCGTCGGTGCGCACGACAACAACCTCAAGCTCGGCGTCGTACTCAATCCGCGTGATCGCACCGGCACCCTCAAGCATCCCTTGATTGCGCAAAAAGCCTAGCGCGAGATACTCGGGATAATCCCCGATCGTCATCGCCGTCACGATTTCCTGCGCATTGAGATAAATCGTCAAAGGCCGTTCTTCGATCACATCCTGCGCAACCTCAGCGCCTGTCTGATCAAAGCCTACGACACGACGCGTCAGCCTTGTGTGGCTCGGGTCAGGCGCAATGATATATCCACTCTGTTCGTCCAACGTCCGCTCCTTGGCGCTCAAGATTGCAAAACTGCGCTTTGCAAGATAGCTGCATTTGCACAGCCTCAATGTAAAGGTAGCCCATGGCATCCACTAGCGTCAAATCAGCCTATCACGCGGGCATTCGCGACGGCGCACCTTTTATGTTGGTGATTGCACCCTTCGCCATGCTTTTCGGCGTGCTCGCGACGGAAGCGGGGCTAAGTGTCTTCGAAACGCTCTCCTTTTCCGTGGTTGTCATCGCGGGGGCCGCTCAATTCACCGCGCTGCAACTGATGGCGGAAGAGGCACCGACCCTTGTCGTGCTTGCTTCCGCACTTGCGGTTAACCTGCGCATGGCGATGTATTCGGCGTCCCTCACGCCCCACATTGGTGGCGCTCCTTTGTTGCAACGCGCCATCGCCGCATATTTTACGGTTGATCAAAGCTACGCGGTCTCGGTCACAAAATACGAGGCGGCACCGGATATGTCGCCGCAAGAAAAGATCGCCTATTTCTTTGGAACCGTCACGCCCGTTTGCCCCCTTTGGTGGATATTCACGCTCATTGGCGCACTGGTTGGCGAAGCAATTCCAGCCTCTTTCGCGCTCGATTTCGCAGTGCCCATCACATTTCTCGCCATCGTCGCTCCCGCCTTGCGCACCCGCGCGCATATTGGTGCCGCGATCACCGCTGCTTTCCTGTCGCTTTTACTGTTTTCTGTGCCTTTTAACCTTGGCATTTTGCTCGCAGGCATGGGCGGCATGATGGTCGGCGCGCGCATCGAAGCCATGACAGAGGAGGCCACATCATGATCGATAAAACAGAACTCTGGATCGTTATCATCGGCCTTGGCATCGGCAGCTTTGCGCTGCGGTTTGCTTTTACGGGCCTTGTAGGCGACCGCCAACTCCCAATATGGCTCATGCGGCACTTGCGATACACAGCGGTCGGTATTCTACCTGCAATCATCGCCCCCGCCGTCCTTTGGCCCGCGGCCACCAACGGCGATTTCGACATCCCGCGTGTATCCGCAGCCATCATCACTCTGACACTCGGTCTCATCTGGAAAAACGTCGTCGGCTCGATCATCGGCGGCGGCGCTACGCTCTATATACTACAATTCTTACTCAGCTAACCACCAAGCTTAACGCCCCTATTCCTCTCTTTCCAAATATCCCGGGGGTCTGGGGGCTGGCCCCCAGTTTAACCTTCGTTTGGGGGCTGGCCGCCAACTTTAATCAAGCCACCAAAGTCTCAGCGTTCTTCAAATCAACAGACACCAACTGGCTCACACCCTGCTCAGCCATTGTAACGCCAAACAAACGATCCATCCGCGCCATCGTGACTGCGTGGTGGGTTATGATCAAGAACCGCGTATCGGTGCGACGACACATCTCGTCAAGCAGATCACAAAAACGCGTCACGTTTGCATCGTCCAAAGGCGCGTCCACCTCGTCGAGCACACAAATGGGCGCAGGGTTCGCCAAGAACACCGCGAAAATCAGCGCCATCGCCGTCAATGTTTGCTCGCCACCGGACAACAGCGACAGCGTCGACAACTTTTTACCGGGCGGTTGGCACATGATCTCCAAGCCAGCTTCAAGCGGATCGTCACTTTCAACCAGCACCAAATTTGCCTCACCGCCGCCAAACAAATGCGTAAACAAAAGCGAGAAATTGCTGTTCACTTGCTCAAACGCCGTCAAAAGCCGCTCGCGCCCTTCGCGGTTCAAGCTCGCAATGCCGCCGCGCAAAGTCTTGATTGCCTCTTCCAGATCAGCCTTTTCACTCACCAAAGTGTCATGCTCGACCTGTACTTCCACAGAATCTTCCTCAGCGCGCAGATTCACCGCGCCCAAAGCATCGCGCTGACGTTTCAAGCGGTTCACATCCGCTTCAATCGCACCGGAGGCTGGCATCTTCTCCACATCAATTTGCAAACTTTCGAGCAAGTCCGCAGGCGACGTCTCCATCTCTTCCGAAATACGCTCCGCTGCATAAGCCACCGTCTCACGAGCTGCATCTGATCGTGCTTCCGAGCGCGCACGCGCCTCACGCGCTTCGGACGCTGCACGCTCCGCATCACGCTCTGCCTGTACAGCTTCACGCAACGCGCTCTCTGCCTGTGCCAAAGCATCGCCCGCTTTATTGCGGCGACCTTCCGCATCAGCGATCGCATCCGTCAATTCTTCGCGCTTGGCGGTAATCTCTGCAGGTGCCGCGCTTGCATCCTTCAACTCAACTTCGGAATTTACCTTGCGCTCCGCCAATTCAGCGATCCGCTTTTCAGCCGTCTCCAAACGATGCCGCCAACCGCTGACTTCCTTGGTCACTTCTTGTGAACGCTTGATCCGCGCATCCCCTTCGCGGCGCAATTCGTCATGCTGAGAACGCCGCGCCATCATCGTCATGCGCGACGCTTCGACGGTCATCTTGACGTCTTCAACACCTGCGCGCGCCTCTTCCAAATCGCCAAGCTGCGCGACAGCCGTTTCCGCCTCTTGCACCTGTTTGCGCGCGGCCATCGCATCTTCTTCGTGGCGCGTGACAGCCAGACCAAGGCTCTCGAGCTTACCTTCCGCTAAATTGCGATCCGCTTCCGCGCGGCTCAGCGCGCGCGCAGCGTCATTTACCAAACGATCCGCTTCTTTACGTGCATCGCGCGCATCACGATCTGCACGCGTCAACTCTGCTAAACGATTGGTCAAACTCTCGTGCGCCCGCTGCGCCGCCTCAACCCGCGTTGTCGCGCGCTCCATTTCCTGCTTCAAGACCTCAAGACGGTTGAGCTGCTCCAAGCGCAAAGCAGCAGCCGAGGGCGCATCCTCCGCCCAAGCGCGATAACCGTCCCAACGCCATAAATCCCCTTCAAGCGAAACAAGCCGTTGGCCCGGCTTTAAAGACGCTTGTAAACGCTGCCCGTCATCCGCATCGACCAGGCCAATCTGGCTCGCGCGGCGTTCTAAAACATCAGGCACAGACACATGCCGTGCCAACGACGTCACACCTTCCGGCAAAGGTTGGCGATCCTCATAACTTGGCAAAATGCGCCAGCCAGACGGTCCATCGCTCTCTACCTCAGGCGCACGCAAATCATCGGCCAACGCAGCACCCAGCGCTTTTTCAAACCCTTGCTCAACCTGCAAGCGATCTAAAATCTGACCGCCCTCAGCCGTGTCGCGATCCAACAGTTTCGCGAGCGCCGTAACCTCAGCGCGCAGCGCATTCGCCTCGCCTTCCGCCTCGGATCGTTCCGCGCGCGCGTCTGCCTCAAGCGATTGCGTTTCCGTTCGCGCCAGTTCCGCCGCCGTCAAAGCCGCATCCGCGCGTTCCGCCGTTGCAATCGCTTGGCTCTCTTTACCAGCAGCCGTTTGCATATCTGTCTCGGCCTGCGCCAACGCTGCGCGACTGCCTTCAACCGCCTCGCGCGCGCGCGCAGCGTCACCTTCACTGCGCTCAAGCATCTTACGACTGTCCGTCAAAACGCGGTATGCCGACTGATGGCGCGCCGCCAAACGTGCGACATCTTCTGTGCGTTCGGACAGGTCCGCTTCACGCTCTTGCAAGATCGCCGCAGCAGAGCGCGATTCCGCGGCCGCCGCTTCCAAGCGATCCTCTTGACCCTCAGACGCCTTTGCAAGTTCGCGCGCTTCCCACTCCAAACGCTCAATCGTCTCGCCCGCGTCGCGGTTCAACGCACCTTCGCGCTCGATATCCTTATCGAGCTGAATAATCCGGTTTTGCAGCGTCTCAATCGTTTGCAGCGCGCGGCTTTCTTGATCATTGAGCGTATCACGTTGCACGATCAGCCGCTGCAAAACAGCCGCAGCAATCGCTTCTTCTTCACGCAAAGGCGGCAAAAACCCTTCGCTTTCCAAACGTAATTTCGCAGCCAAACGCGCGGCACTTTCCGCCTGCGACGCCGCTGTGGTGCGCCCGCGCAACTCTTCCTCAGCACTCAAACGCGCGTCATCCGCCTCGCGCCAGCGACGGTATAAAAGCATCCCCTCAGCCTGACGCAACTCATCGCCAATCGCACGGTAACGCGCCGCTTGACGGGCTTGCCGTGCAAGCTGACTTAACTGAGACGCCAACTGCTCGATCACATCATCAACGCGCGCAAGATTGGTTTCCGCGCCTTTCAGCTTTAATTCCGCCTCATGACGACGCTGATAAAGTCCAGAAATTCCTGCCGCCTCTTCTAAAATACGACGACGGTTCTTCGGCTTGGCGTTGATCAACTCTGCAATTTGACCTTGGCGCACCAACGCAGGCGAATGCGCCCCCGTCGAGGCATCGGCGAACAACATCTGCACATCTCGTGCGCGCACGTCTTTGCCGTTGGTCTTATACGCACTGCCCACATCGCGCGTGATCCGTCTAACAACATCAAGAGTATCCAAATCGTTAAACCCCGCCGGCGCGAGCCGCTCGGAGTTATCAATCTGCAAGCTCACTTCCGCAAAGTTGCGCGCAGGTCGCGTCGCCGCCCCTGCAAAGATCACGTCTTCCATACCACCACCACGCATCGCCGTGGGGCGGTTTTCGCCCATCACCCAACGCAGTGCTTCAAGCAGATTGGATTTACCGCAGCCATTGGGCCCAACAACCCCCGTCAAACCGTCAGCAATAATCAGGTCCGTGGGATCCACGAAACTCTTGAAGCCTTGCAATTTGAGTTTGGAAAAGCGCACGTTCGCTGCTCTCACAGTTGATTCTTCGGTAATTGACTGTGATCAGCGTCATTGAATGAGTCAACGCAAGCAGGCCCTATCTGGGCGAACTAAGCGAGTTATCCACAAGATATTGCGTTAAACCTGTGACTTTCACCAGATTAACCACTTCGTATTACCGACGCGCTATGTCGCTATCGACCTTGACGGCCAAGCTGATTCAGGGCCAAGTGATCGCATGCATGGTACCCGAACTTCGGCGCAAAGCGTCATTGGGTAAAATGGGAATGCGGAGATGGGGGATCCAATCAGGGACCCAAAGCCGCAGCCGCCCCCGCGACTGTAAGCGGCGAGCGTTTGGCACCAAGTCACTGGATCATCTGATCTGGGAAGACGTCAAAACGCTGCGACCCGCGAGCCAGGAGACCAGCCTTGCATATGTGAAGACCGATATTTGCCGTCGGGTGTGACGGCACAAAGGAGAAAAGACTATGACGACTCAAACGGCAACAATCGACCGCTCTGACAGCTCAGCAATGGGCCTCGCAATCGCAGTTCTTGCAGGTGTTTTCCTGTTGATGGCGTCCGGCATTGCACAAGCAACAGTTTTGCACGACGCAGCGCACGATCAGCGCCACGCGATGGCGTTTCCCTGCCACTAACGGCGGGGGCTTAACCGCCCAATGACCAAAAATTTGTTTACCAGCGCGGTGCTCGCTGGTGTTGCCGCAGGGTTGATTGCCGCTCTGCTGCAATTTACGTTTGTTATCCCTCATTTGCTTGAGGGTGAGCTTTACGAGACAGGCGAACGCATACATTTCGCCATCGACGGCTCGACCCAGTCGGACCGCGCGCAGCCTGCGATCGGGACGGATTTCGCGCGCCATGGCATGACGGTTGCCTTCAACATGATCACATATACGGGTTATGGTTTGATCCTGCTTGCGCTGATGATTTTCGCACATGACAAAGGTCATACACTGACCCCGCGCACAGGGCTCATCTGGGGTGTTGCGGGTTTCATCGCCGTGCAACTCGCACCCGGTATCGGTCAGCCTCCTGTGCTGCCCGGTGCAATCGGTTCCGAAGTCGGCCCGCGCCAAGCATGGTGGGCTTTAACCATCATTATCACCGCCATCGCACTTGCGCTCATCGCGTTTGGCAAAGGCTGGACGGCTCTTCTAAGCATTCCGCTGTTGCTCGCCCCGCACATCGTAGGCGCGCCCTATCTCGACACATATTTCGGCGTCGCCCCTCCTGAACTTGCAGCGCGTTTCGCAATGCTCAGCTTAGGAACTGCACTCGCCGGGTGGACAAGTCTTGGCTTCCTCGCCGCATGGTTCTGGACCCGATCCGATGACGCTTAAGCGTTCATTTAGGTACACGCCCGCTCAGGCAATGGCGCAACCGTCCCGCTGGGCGCGCATCTTCGATAGTGCCCCCCTCGGCGGTTCTATAAAGCTCGATCAGAGCCAAAGTGTCGTCAAGATCGCGCGCAGGATCGACCGAGTGGAACAGATACACATCCTTGCCCTCGCTCCGCAAAGCCAAAGAAACCGGCGTGTCGCATTGGTTCATGCAGGACGTCGTTTCAACGCACACACCCTCGCCCACACGCCCGCGCAACGCTTGCGCAAAGGCTTCCCCTTGTGGAGCCTCGCCCGCAACGGCACATGTGTCGCAAATGATAACGCGGGTCACTTCTCGCCATTCGTCGTCCAATCGGAGACCTCTTATGCCTGCTAAAATTCCTGCCACCGTCATCACTGGTTTTCTCGGCGCGGGCAAGACCACGCTGATCCGTCACATGCTAGAAAACGCCAAAGGCAAGCGCATCGCGCTTATCATTAACGAATTTGGCGACCTTGGCGTGGATGGCGACATCCTCAAAGGCTGCGGCGACGAGACTTGCACCGAGGATGACATCATGGAGCTGTCAAACGGATGCATCTGTTGCACTGTCGCGGATGATTTTGTCCCCACAATCGAAAAGCTGCTCGCCCGCGAGAACAAGCCGGATCACATCGTCATCGAAACCTCCGGTCTTGCCCTGCCCCAGCCGCTTATCCGCGCGTTCAACTGGCCCGAAATCTCCACCCAAGTTACCGTCGATGGCGTTGTGACCGTGGTGGATGGCAAAGCCGTGACCGAGGGCCGTTTCGCCCATAACGTTGCCGCAGTCGACGCCCAGCGCAAGTTGGACGAGAACCTCGATCACGAGACACCGCTCTCTGAGTTGTTCGAAGACCAGATCGCCTGCGCTGACATGATCGTGGTGAATAAATCCGACCTTCTCAGCCCTGATGAAGTGGACGCGCTTGCCGCGAAACTCAAATCTGAATCTCGCAAAGGCGTTCAGGTCGTCAAATCCACAATGGGCGCGTTGCCTGTTGACGTCCTACTTGGCCAAGGCAACAGCGCCGAAGGTGACATGGACGCACGACATGAAGTGCATCACCACCATCATGATCACGACGACGATCACCATGACGACCACCACGAGGATGATCACCACCACCATGACCACGATCACGACGCTTTCGAAAGTTTCGTCGTGGAGCGCGGTGAAATCACCGATGCAGCCGCGTTTGCTGAACAAGTCGCCGACATTATTCGCGCCCACGACATTTTGCGCCTTAAAGGTTTCGCAGCTGTCACAGGCAAGCCCATGCGCCTCACTCTACAAGCTGTTGGTCCGCGCGTTGACACCTATTTTGACAAGCCCTTTGGCAGCGACCCGCGCATCACCCGTCTTGTCGTCATCGGCCAAGCGGGCCTTGATCACACTGCCATCGAAACAGCTCTCAAAGCATAATGGTCGTCGTCGAACCCACCTCGCCACGCGCCAATGGCACGCAAGACTTGCTAGAACTGAGCCATGCGCTCATGCTCTCGCTCTTCTCGCCTGAGTCCTGTCATTTCTTGGATTTGGACGCGCTGGAAGCAGACAACATCCACCTGTTCGCCGCGCGGATCGGCCAAGACATCCTTGGCACAGGCGCGATTGCGATCAAAGATGGATACGGCGAGGTGAAATCGATGTTCACCCTAGAAGCAGCACGCGGCAAAGGCGTCGCCGCCGCCCTTTTGCGTCAGATCGAAGACACAGCGCGCGAACATGACCTACTCGCGCTCAAGCTCGAAACAGGTGATACTTTGCACGCTGCACACCGTCTTTATGAGCGCCACGGCTTCACATTCTGTGGCCCGTTCGGGGACTATGTCGCCGCCCCCGAAAGCCTGTTCATGGAAAAAACCCTTACGGAAGAAACCCCGTGAGCTTACGCCTTGCCAGCCTTTTCAGCTGCGTTTTTCTTCATCTGCTCAAGCATTTCTTCCTTGGTCAAACGGGTCTTGCCTCGCGCACGGCGGGGCGCGTGACCTTTGTGATCGTCATGCTTGTTATACGTGCTGTTGCCAAAATTCGACGTGTCGGGTTTGTTGCTGTTCATCTCAATTTCCTTTTGCTTGCGCCCCCAATGCACCAAGCGCGGCCCGCGCACAACTCATAGGTCTCAATCATGCACCTGCTCGCCGCCACCCCCGGTTCTATTGATGATGGTAAAGAACCTGTTGATCTGGGCCAAACCCCTGCCGATGTAGTGATCATTTCTGCGGCCGACACGGAACTCGCCGCGCTCTCGGACGCGCGTGCGCAAATCGATGCGCCGCCCACCCTGCGCCTCGCTTCGATGATGCACCTGATGCACCCCATGTCAGTGGACCTGCATATCGGCGAATGCGCATCCAAATCCAAACTTGTCATCGCGCGGGTACTTGGCGGTGTTGGCTACTGGAAATACGGGGCCGAACAATACGCTGCGCGCCTCCATGACGCTGGCGTTCCTTTGGCGCTGCTTCCCGGTGACGACAAGCCCGACGAGGAACTGCGCCGCCTCAGCACAGTCTCGGACGAAGATTACGACGCGCTCTGGGCCTACTGCGTCGAGGGCGGCCCCGAGAACGCGCAAAACCTGCTGCGCTACGCAAAATCCATGCTCGACGGCTCCGACAAACCCAGCGCGGCATCCCCGCTGTTACGCGCAGGCGTCTATTGGCCGGGCGCTGGCATTTCCGGCTTGTCCGCCGCCCAAGACGGCTGGACAGACGGTGCCCCAATCGTCCCCATCATCTTCTACCGTGCGCTTGTCCAAGGCGCAGGCCTACATCCCATCAACCGCTTGACCAAAGCGCTGCTCAAAGAAGGTCTCAACCCCCTCCCCCTCTTCGTGGCTTCGCTCAAAGACCCCGTCAGTGTCGCCACGCTCGAACAAGTCTTCACCGCAGCGCCGCCCTCCGTCATCCTCAACTGCACGTCCTTCGCGGTTGGCTCACCTCACGCAGGCGACAACAGCCCGAAGAACCCACTCACCATGCCCGCCGCCAACGACGCGCCAATCTTTCAAACCGTGCTCGCAGGATCGACCGAAGAAGCATGGGCCTCTGGCCTAACCGGCCTCTCGGGTCGTGACATCGCGATGAACGTGGCGCTACCAGAAGTAGATGGACGTATCCTTTCCAGAGCGATCTCTTTCAAAGGCGAGGCCTATTTCGACGAAGCAACCGAGTGCCCCATCGCCACATATCGCGCACAAGGCGACCGGATAGGTTTCGCCGCGAAACTTGCCGCCAATTGGGCCAAGCTACGTGGGGTATCTGCGGCAGATCGAAATGTCGCTTTGGTCCTCGCAAATTATCCCAACAAAGATGGCCGTCTTGCGAATGGCGTCGGTCTCGACACTCCTCAAGCAACGGTTAACACGCTGAACGCTCTAGCCGATGCGGGCTACAGCGTTGAAGATGCGCCGAGCGATAGCGACGTGCTGATGAAAACGATCATGTCTGGACCAACCAATTGGCTCACGGATCGCGCCGATAAAGAGGGTGGCGAAACGCTGCCTTTGGACATTTACCAAAAGCATTTCGACGCCCTCCCTTTCGATGTGAAGGAGCAGATCACAACCCGCTGGGGCGCGCCTGAAGATGATCCATTCCTCACACCCGATGGCTTCAAACTCTCTATCTTCAAACTCGGCAATGCCACCGTGGGTGTGCAACCCGCGCGCGGCTACAACATTGATCCGACAGACACATATCACTCGCCCGACCTCGCGCCGCCGCACAATTATCTCGCCTTTTACATCTGGCTGCGCCACGTCCAAGGTGCCCACGCGATTGTCCACATGGGCAAACACGGCAACCTCGAATGGCTTCCTGGCAAAGCGATTGCGCTCTCTGAGAACTGCATGCCCGAAGCCGTCTTTGGCCCCACGCCCCACATCTATCCATTCATCGTCAACGATCCCGGGGAAGGCACCCAAGCCAAGCGCCGTGCGCAGGCCGTGATCATCGACCACCTGACACCCCCTTTAGGGCGCGCCGAAACTTACGGTCCGCTCAAAGACCTCGAAGCCCTCGTCGACGAATACTATGAAGCCGCGGGCATCGACCCCCGCCGCATCGCGTATCTCCGCCGTGAAATCCTCAGCATGACCTCCTCCACGGGTCTCGACAAAGACGCGGGACTATCGGGCGACGACGAAGACGGCGATCTGGCCAAGCTCGACTCTTATCTCTGTGAACTCAAAGAAGCGCAGATCAGGGATGGTTTGCACATCTTTGGCAGCTCTCCATTGGGCGATCTAGAACGCGACCTCGCTATCGCCTTAGTGCGTGTTCCGCGTGGGGATGGCAAAGATGGAGACGCGTCTTTGATCCGCGCCCTTGCTACAGATTGCGGCGTCGATATCGACCCGCTCGATTGCGACATGGGAACAGCCTACACTGGCCCACGTCACAAGTTTCTTGAAAGCATGGGCACTGACACATGGCGCTCAAATGGCGACACGATTGAACGCCTCGAAATGCTCGCACAAAACGCAATCCAGTGGTCAGAAACACCTGAGCATTTCAAAGCCACCGCATTGGTTCTTGAAACCCTGCACAATGAAGTGATGCCCAACCTCCGCTCTTGCGGCCCTGCCGAAATGAACGGCCTTCTGACCGCACTCAACGGTAAATTCGTAGCGCCAGCCCCATCTGGTGCACCGACGCGCGGACGTCTTGATGTTCTCCCAACAGGGCGCAATTTCTTTTCCGTTGATAGCCGCGCGGTGCCGACCCCGACCGCATGGGCGCTCGGGTGGAAGTCCGCCAATCTGCTCATCGAAAAGCACCTGCAAACCCACGGCGATTGGCCGCGCACAATGCTGCTGACCGCTTGGGGCACTGCCAACATGCGTACAGGTGGCGACGACATCGCGCAGGCCCTTGCACTTATGGGAGTAAAGCCGAAATGGGACAGCGCCAACCGCCGTGTGACAGGGTTTGAAGTCCTTCCCGAAGGCGTGCTCGGGCGCCCCCGCGTGGACGTTACGTTGCGTATTTCGGGCTTTTTTCGCGATGCGTTTCCACAGCTTATCTCCCTTGTCGATAGCGTAGCCAAAGCCGTCATGGCGCTTGATGAATCCGAGGGTCAAAACCCAGCCGCTGCGCGCGCGAAGGCAGAGGGCAACACATCGCGCGTGTTCGGCTCCAAACCCGGCGCATATGGTGCAGGCTTGCAAGCCATGATCGACGAACGCCTTTGGGCCGACAAAGCCGACCTCGCCGAAGCTTATCTGGAATGGGGCAGCTACGCTTATGGCGCAGGTGTTGAGGGCGAGCGGGATCGCGCTGGGTTCGAAACACGCCTCAAACAAACAGAAGCCATCGTGCAGAACCAAGACAACCGCGAACACGACATTCTCGATAGCGACGATTATTATCAATTTGAGGGCGGTGCCGCAGCAGCCGTCAGCACGCTTCAAGGCCAAGACCGCCCGATCTATCACAACGATCATTCCCGCCCTGAGCGCCCCGTGATCCGCACGTTGGATGAAGAGATCGGCCGTGTCGTGCGCTCGCGCGTGGTGAACCCCAAGTGGATCGACGGCGTCAAACGCCACGGCTATAAAGGCGCGTTCGAAATGGCAGCAACAGTCGACTATCTTTTCGCCTTCGCCGCCACGACTGGGGCCGTGAAAAACCACCACTTCGATCTGGTTGACTCCGCCTTCCTAGAGGACGATGAGACCCGCGAATTCATCGCCGATCATAACCCATCGGCGTTGATAGAAATGGCCGAACGCTTTCAAGAGGCGATTGATCGTGGCCTCTGGATCCCCCGATCAAACTCGGCCCGCGCCCGCATCACAGAAATTTTAGCCCCCTCCGAGCCCTCTTTTGACTAAGGTAGCCACAGCACTCTCGTCGCAAAAATGCGCACATCAAAAGGGGCCTGTATGCTCGCATCTTTGACCAAAATCATCTTTGTGCTTTTCGCGCTTACTGCGCTGGTCGCCTGCGCGCAACATGTGCGCAATTCGGGAAGCTCAGGACTTGCCTCAAAACCAGAGGGTGCCCTGCGTGTTGCGACACATAACGTACACTACATCTGGCTAGGTAAAGACGACGGCGCGTGGTCCGTGGCCGATTGGGAGCGACGCAAAGCCGCGATGGACGCCGCGTTCAAAACCATCGATGCGGATCTGATCGCCTTTCAGGAGATGGAAAGCTTTGATTTTGGCAGTGACCGAAATATCAATCTGACACGCGATTGGCTCACTTCGCAAAACTCGGATTACGCGCTGGCAGCGCACGGCCCTGCCGAAACCTTCCCCCCAACTCAGCCGATCTTCTACCGCAAGGATCGCTTGAACATGTTGGACCAAGGCTGGTTCTTTTTCTCGGACACACCAGACGTGATATATTCGCGCACGTTCAACGGCTCGTTCCCCGCCTTCGCGTCTTGGGCCATGATGCAAGATCGCAAAAGTGGCGCACAGTTCTACGCCATCAATCTTCATTTCGAGTTCAAAAGCGCCACCAACCGCCAGCTATCCGCAGCGCTCGTTGCCAAACGCATTGCACCTTGGATTAGCGAAGGTACGCCCGTGATCTTGCTTGGCGATCTCAACGCACGCAAAGGGGCCAAAACGCTGCAAATTCTTGGGGCCGCTGGCATCACCTTCGCCCCTGTCAAAGGCGCGACCTATCACCTTAATCGCGGCGCAAACCTGTTTGGTGCAATCGATCACATCGGCGTCGCAAACGGCACGACACCCCTAAGCGCCCCAATGGTATTGCGTGAGACATTCGATGGCGTGTGGCCCTCGGATCATTATCCTGTCGCGCTAGACCTGCGCTTGCCCTAAGTTGACCAAAACGAAAAGGATTTCCCGATGAGTGCTGATAGCGAACGTCACGCGATGAAGATGGCCAAGAAGAAGGCCGCACGCGACAAAATCATGGCCACCAAGACCGATGAAAAAGGTCTGATCGTCATTCATACGGGTAAAGGTAAGGGCAAAAGTTCAGCCGCCTTCGGGATGATCTTCCGCCACATCGCCCATGACATGCAATGCGCCGTGGTGCAGTTCATCAAGGGCGGGATGAGCACGGGCGAGCGTGATCTGATCCTTGGCAAATTTTCCGACATTTGCTCGTTCCACACGATGGGCGAAGGGTTCACATGGGAAACCCAAGACCGCGATCGGGACACCGAAATGGCGCAGGCCGCTTGGGAAAAAGCCAAAGAGCTGATCCGCGACGAGAGCAACAAAATGGTGTTACTCGACGAGATCAACATCGCACTACGCTATGATTATATCGACGTGAACGACGTGGTGACGTTCTTGGTGGAAGAGAAACCACCGATGACCCACGTTGTGATGACAGGCCGCAATGCGAAGGATGACTTGATCGAGATTGCCGATCTGGTGACAGAGATGGAGCTGGTGAAGCATCCGTTCAGATCAGGGGTTAAGGCGCAGATTGGGGTGGAGTTTTAAGTATTTAACGCCTTCAAAACAGTCGCGGCTTGGAAAGCATCTTTAAACTTTGATGTTGAAGAGAAATAGGTGCTGCCTTCAGAAACCAGACCGTCTAAAGCGCACGCATTCAGCATAATTGTTGCAACATTGGAATTTATTTTTAACTTACCTGCAATCGAAGCTATGTCTGATTTTCTCAAATCATCGTCGTCATCAGAACTATTCTTCAAAGCTACCAGCAAATCAACCAATTCAATGTTGCGTTCGATTTCGCCAGAAAGCTTTTTCAACAAACCTATTGTCACTGGAGCTTTTATTTTTTTCTCTAGAATATTCGATGGATTTGATGATTCCTTCTCTGCATTGCTCACCTTTCCACGTAGAGTTTCTAGTTCCTTAAGAGTCTGACTGTTCATTACTTTATCGCCTCGAACCCAACCATCTTTTGGAAACCTTCGTTGCGCATCTTGCAATGCAAATACCGTTTCTATCAAAATGTCTTGCGGCGAAGTCCAAAATTTGACCAATTTGCCCTTCATCAACTTTGTGCGAAACGCTTCTAGCTTTTCCCGCCCGACATCCGTCTGCTCAATAAACTCCCCTTTCAACTCATTGAACGGATCCTTATGCAGCAACCGAATAACAGGCTTGCCCGTCTCCACCGCATAGTCATACTCCATCTCCGTATAGCTCAACCCCGTGTCAGGATGGATCGAGCCATAGCGCCCAGCGGATATCAAAATGTAGTAATCCGACTGATCAATCACCGTCTTGATGAACTCGAACTGCTCTTCATCCGCAGCCGGAAACAGCTCCATCCCAGCGGGAAAGCAATCCGCCCTCAGCAAAGCCTGCGACACCTCTTGGCGCGCGCCCTGCAAATCCTGAAACGTCGAACTGATAAAAACCTGATACCGCTTTTCCAAATCACTTGCCCTCAAACGCATTTACGACAAGATGCACACAACCTCGAGCAGAGACAAGGAATGAGCGACCCGCATGCCACCCCCCATACCCATAGCTGCGTTTGATATCGACCCCGACGGCTCCGCGCAGGCTATCGACCTTTCGGCGCGCGCGTCTAAGCGTTGTTGGCGCTGGACGCACTTTGATCTGGCAGACCCCCATCTCGCAGACTGGCTCACAACCCAAGTTGATCCATTGATCGCCAAAGCCCTACTTGCCGCCGAAACGCGCCCGAGGGTTGATGCGTTCGACGAGGGTTTGATTGTCACGTTAAGGGGCGTCAATTTGAACCCTGACGCGGACCCAGAGGACATGGTGTCTCTACGTTTGTGGGTGACGCCAACGCAGATAATCACTGTGCGCAAACGTCGCTTGATGGCGCTCGACGCGCTGCGCCAACAGGCCGAAAAGGGCACAGCCCCCGCATCACCCGCGGCCTTCCTGTCAGCGTTAGTCGATGGATTATGCCACAGGATCGAAGTGGTCTCGCTACAGTTCGAGGAAATGGTGGACGCGCTTGAGGAAAGCTCGCTCAACGCGGATCAAAACACGTCAAAAGAGTGCCTCGCTCTGCGCCAATCTATCATCAAACTACGCCGATTTGTTGGGCCACAACGCGAGGCAGTCGAACGTCTCGCCACGGATGTGACAGGCATATTGCAGGCCACGCATTCAAACCACCTGCGCGAAGCCGCCAACAGAACCGCGCGCACGGTCGAGGCGTTAGATGCATCCCGCGACAGGCTGATGGCGATCCAAGAACACGTCGATGCCCACAGCGCGATGACCCTTGGGCGTAACAGCTACGTGCTCTCGGTTATGGCCGCGATCTTCCTGCCGCTCGGGTTTTTAACCGGCCTGTTCGGCGTGAACGTCGCGGGCATGCCAGGGACAGAATGGATCTGGGCTTTCGCGGCCCTCACAGCACTATCCACCGCGATTGGTATCGCACTTTACGCCGTCTTTCGCTGGCGCGGCTGGCTCTGAACAAGGATGATACGATGAAACAACGCCTCCTCACTGAATTCGGCCAAGGCGCATCTCTGCGTCGGCAAGACTATACCCAAGCTGCGCGCCGAGCCCTCCAAGATGCGCTTTGGCACAATTCCATCAACCTCGCGGAACTCTTCGGCAAAGAAAAAGAAGCGATGCTAATTGATGTAGAAGTGGGCGTGCAACAGCCCGAGCAACTCGACACAGACGCGCTCAAAGACATCTTTCCATATGGTCAAATCTCTATCAACGTGACCAAAGGCGGCCTTGATGTGCCGCGCCCTGATGGCAACCCGACCGTCATCGCCACTGTCGCGATCAACGTGTCTCTCGATTTGGAGCCAGCCACATGACCGATCAACGCTTCATCATCGAAATGGGTTCCGGCAACGATCAATACGGGATGGACTACACCAAAGCCGCCGCCCGCGCGATCGAGGATGCGATCCGCCACTCCTCCATCCCCATGCTCGCGGCGCGCGGCATCCCTCACACCGACATGCGCGTACAAGTTACCATTGGTGTACAAGAACCTGACAAGCTCGACACCGACGCTCTCAAAGACAAGCTCCCACGCGGCACCACGACGATCACTGCCACCCACGGCGGCCTCAATGTCACCAACCCAGACACTGGCGACACGATCGTCATCGCCACCGCTGCCGTCGAAGCTTTCCTTCCGAAACAAACTTAATCTTCATCTTTCCAGATAAACTTCGGGGGTTTGGGGGCTGGCCCCCATCCAACGCTTGCTGCACATACATTGCGGTCATATAACTTGACCAATCAGCAAGAAAGCCGCGCATGCCCTTCCGCCCCGTTGAACCAGAGAAACTCTCAACTGCTGTCATTCGCCAGATCGAAGACCTGATCCTGCGCGGAATTTTGCGCCCAGGCGAGCGACTTCCTTCGGAGCGTGAACTCTCCGAACGTCTCAGCGTCTCGCGCCCCTCTTTGCGCGACGCGATTGCGAGTTTGCAAGACGACGGCCTTCTCACCAGCAAAGCCGGTGCAGGTGTTTTCGTCGCAGACGTGCTTGGTTCGGCGTTTTCGCCTGCGCTCACCAGCCTGTTTGCGCGCCATGACGATGCGGTGTTCGATTACCTATCGTTTCGGCGTGACATGGAGGGGCTCGCGGCAGAGCGCGCCGCAAAACTTGGCTCACAGACTGATCTTGACGTGATCAACACCGTTTTCATCAAGATGCAAAGCGCCCATGAAAAGAACATTCCCGAAGAAGAAGCCCAGCTTGATGCGGACTTTCACTTGGCCATTATCGAGGCGAGCCATAACGTGATCATGCTGCACATGATGCGCTCTATGTATCAATTGTTGCGCGAAGGCGTGTTTTACAATCGCCAAATTATTTTCAAACAACGCACGACGCGCGATGCGCTTTTAGAACAGCATGCCAAGATAAACGCAGCCCTCCAAGCGCGCGATCCACAGAGCGCGCGTAATGCCATCGTAGCGCATTTGACCTTCGTTGAGGGATCATTACGCGACGATGTGAAAGCCCAAGCAAACGAGATTATCGCGCAGCAGCGATATGAACACGAAAACGCAAGAGGTCGTAAATGAAAGTAGCTCTCGTCACAGGTGCCGCACGCGGGATTGGCCTTGCCACCACGAAACAATTCCTCGCGAAAGGCTGGCGTGTTGCGATGGTGGATTGGGATGGCGATGAGCTGGCGTTAAGCGCGAAGAGCCTCGAGAACGTCATAACACTCGATCACGATATCGCGCAAACGCAGGACGTGGCGCGCATCGTTTCCAAAACGCTCGAGGCTTTTGGCCAGATCGACGCATTGGTCAACAACGCAGGCGTCGCGGATTTTGGACCTATTGAAGAGACCGATTACGAGCGCTGGCGCAGGATCATGTCCATCAACCTCGATGGCACATTTTTGCTCTCCCAAGCAGCCACGGATGCGCTCAAGGTGACCAAAGGGGCGATTGTAAATATCGGCTCTATCTCTGGTCTACGTGCGTCCACGTTGCGGGTCGCTTACGGCACTTCCAAAGCGGCCGTGATCCACCTAACCAAGCAGCAAGCCGCAGAACTTGGCGAATACGGCATCCGCGCCAATTGCGTCTGCCCCGGACCTGTGCGCACCAAACTCGCAATGGCTGTTCATACGCAAGTGATCATTGACAGTTATCACGACGCGATTCCGCTCAATCGCTATGGAACAGAGGACGAAATCGCGTCTGTGATCACCTTCCTTTGCTCGGCTGAAGCGTCTTACGTGACGGGTCAGATCATCGCATCCGATGGCGGTTTTGAAAGCACAGGCGTTGGCCTGCCAGCGTTGCGCACATGATCATTCGCCGCGAAACGCCGCAAGATATCGACGCGATCTATCGACTGACCGCCGACGCCTTTGCGCCGCTCGCGATGAGTGATGGATCCGAGCCGGACATCATCAACGGTTTACGCGACAACGGTGCCTTGCGCGTTTCATTGGTAGCTGAAGAAGACGGTAAGATTGTCGGACATGGCGCATTATCGCCTGTCACAATTAAGGGACACAGCAATTGGTTCGGCCTTGGCCCTATCGCGGTGCACCCTGAACGTCAAAAACAAGGGATAGGTAGCGCATTGATGAAACACGCTCTCGCTGAGCTGGAAGCGATTGACGCGTGTGGCTGTGTGTTGGTCGGCAATCCCGACTATTACAGACGTTTTGGGTTCGCATCGAACGGCGCGCTGACTTATTTCGACACACCCACAAAATACGTGCAGTTCGTGGTGCTACGTGGGTCCGAACCGCGTGGTGAGATTGGCTACGACGATGCATTCGGCGGGGCTTAGTCAGAGGCTTAGCCGCCCAGCTGCGGTTTCATCGCTTGGAAGATCACAGCTGTCGCAACATTGGCGAGATTGAGCGAACGGACTTTTTCGCTGAGCATCGGCAGATGGAAGGTGCGGTCTTTCATATCGTCTAAGATTGAGGGCGGCAGGCCTGCGGATTCACAGCCGAAGATAAGATAGCCATCCGGGTCATAGTCGGGTTCATAAAGGCTCTGTTCACCGTGTTCTTCAAAGAAATAAAGCTGATCCCGCTTAGGCTGGCGCGCGTTTAAGAAGCTCTGCCAATCATCGTACTGCGTGAGGTTCACGTGTTTCCAATAATCCGTCCCCGCGCGGCGTACGGATTTTTCGTCGAGCGAGAAACCCAGTGGTTTGATCAAGATCAGCTCTAGGTTCAGTGCCACACACGTTCGTCCGATGGCCCCTGTGTTCCATGGGATTTCTGGCGTGACGAGCACGATTTTCATGTTGGGTTGGGACATATTGAAAGCGACTTTCTAGAGCGCGAAGGTACTTCGTCTTAACCCATTGCTGCTTTAGCTCAACGGCAAAACCATACCAGCCCTGCAAATTACATCAGCCTCAACGCTTTGAACCAACCGCCAATAGGAGAAACACTTTACTTTGGGTTGTATGATGCCGTCTGTTAGTAGAGGGTGCCACGATGTCCAATCGCAAGGAAGTGCTATGCCCATCCTGCTACTGAACGGCTTTATGACAATTGTCGCGCACACTGACGACGACTTGTTGTTTATGAACCCCGACATTGCCACCTCTATCGCGGACGGGAATGTTGCAACGACCGTTTTTGTAACTGCCGGTGATGCGGGGCTAGATGATTGGTACTGGCAAGGACGCGAAGAAGGGATCAAAGCCGCCTATGCCGTCATGGCTGGCGAAGATGATTGGGTCGATGAAGTTGTGCCGATTGAGCAGAACGGCGCTGACTACAACATTGCTTCCTCATTCTTGGAGAGCGCGCCAGAGGTGCGGCTGTACTTTATGCGTATTCCTGACGGGGGCGGGTTCATCGAAGATCCGCTAGATTTTGAAACACTTGCGCGGCTTGAAGATGGGACGCGCTTGTCCGTCGACACGATTGATGAAGCAACCACCTATACGCGCGCTGATGTGGTGAATGTTCTTGCAGGATTGATGGAAGCACATGACCCTACAGCGTTTCGCTTGCAAGTGGCTGAAGGTGACGGCGCAAACGGCGAACACACCGATCATGTTCACGCCACCGAATTCGCGCTCGAAGCTATGGATGAGTTCAGCGGTGATACCTACAGCGTCGCCCACTATGTGAACTACCAGACAGAGACCCTCGCGCCGAACCTTACGCCCGAAGAAGCCGCCTATTCTATGGAAATCATGCAAGCCTACGCGGCACATGATCCTGCCGTTCTGGATGCAGACGGAAATTTGCTGCCAATCTACGTCGCATGGACGATGCGCCAATATGTGGACGAGACCTATGTTGTTTCAGACAATGAGCCGGACACTGAAAGCTCGTTTTCACTGGGTGATGAGCCTGACAATTTTTACTTTGAGATTGATCCACAAACAGGTGAGCTCACGCCAAAAGACTGGTTCACTGCAAATCGAACCGACGCTTGGGACGAAGATGAAGATTTCATCTACAATGTGACGCGCATCACAACTCCGAGCGATGGAAGTCCAGCAACAACAGAATTGCTCCGGTATGAAGAACAATCGGATGGGCCTTTGGTCCTGCTGGGCGATGCAGATGTAGATGACGAGCCCGAAGATGACGGGCCTGCAGAGGATGATCCAAGCGAAGACGATCCAATTGAGGATGATCCCACCGATAGTGATCCTGAGGAAGACGACCCTATCGAGGATGAGCCAGATGACGAAGGTCCTGCTGATGAGGATCCTCAACCAGCGCAATCGAGCTTTTCTTTGGGCGATCACCCGGACAATTTCTATTTCAACATCGACACTGAAACAGGGGAAATCACGACTAAAGGGTGATTCTCTCCGAGTTTGCTAGATGCATGGGACGCGGATGAAGATTACATCTACGACGTCACACGCATCGAAACCCCGAACGATGGCAGCCCGCCTACAACCGAGCTTGTTCAATACGACACCGAAGCTGAGGGCGTTCTGACAATACTGGACGAGTCTTTGCCAACCGGTGATCCCGACGTCGACGAGGATCCGATGGATGACGATACAGATCCAACGGATCCAACCGAGGATGATACGACAGGAGAAGACCCAGCTGACGACGAACCAACTGGCGATGATCCAACACCGACGCTTACGTATCAACTTTCCGGCTCTGACGCCTTTTTGTTTGAGATGGATAGCACGAACGGCGATGTCAGCACGAAAGACTGGTTCACCCCCGATTTTGCCGATGCATGGGATCAAGATGAGAACAACATCTACGAGATCACCCGCACAGGTTTCGATCAGACGGACACTGTCGCATCCCGTGAATTCATCCGCTACGAAGTGTTACGCACAAATGAGTTGATACTGGTTTCAAGCGATGATGATATTTTGTTGCCTTTGATGGGAGGGTACGCGGAGGATAGTCCTGACCAAGCAGAATTGGACGACGTTCAAGAGCTGCTCGACGCATAGGACGCATTCAACAGGCCTGCTCACCCCTCCAACTCCGCCGCCAAGAACCGCTCGAACGCATCCATGTCCAGCTCTTCGAACTGACCAAAGCTTTGCATCCACACGGATGCGTCTTTCATAGCGTTGGGTTCAATCTTGCACCATTTCACGCGGCCGCGCTTTTCTTGGGTGATCAGGCCGGCTTTCGACAAGATACCAAGGTGTTTGGAAATAGCGGTCAGGGACATCTCGAAAGGCTCGGCCACATCGGTGACAGCCATGTCATCCTCTAGCAGCATCGACAGGATCGCGCGGCGGGTGGGGTCAGCAAGGGCAGCGAAGGTGGTGTCGAGAGTTTGGCTCATGCAGCCATAAACGCAAAGCGGCGATATTCGTCAACCAAATGGTTGAATATGGATAAGGCGCTGAATTGGCCAATACTGAGGGTGTGCAGAACTGTCGCAGGCCGGAAAATTATTGAATTTCTTAAACTTAACAGAGACTTACATAACGCATCCGCTCTCTTGACTCGGAGCGCTACCAGACATAGCACTCACTAGAACTTCGTGGGTAGGATTTGACCCGTTGACCGAACCTGACAATCAAGACCGTCTCAAGCAATTGGACGACCGGATCGCCAAGGTGAAAGCAGCGAGCACGCCAAAACCTGCCTCGGAGGAGCACTATAGTCAGGCTCAACAAGGCTGGCGCATGGTGACAGAGCTCGTAGCCGGTCTTGGGATCGGTTTTGGCATCGGATACGGATTGGATGTGCTCTTTGGCACGCTGCCGATTTTCATGGTGCTGTTTATAATGTTGGGTCTCGCGGCCGGTATCAAAACGATGATGCGCACCGCACAAGAGATCCAAGACCAACAAATGTCTGCTCAAGCGGACGCGCAGAAAGAGGACTGAAGCATGGCTGAGGAAAAAGGCGGACTTGTTTTCCACCCAATGGATCAGTTCATCATCAAACCTTTGTTTGGCGATGGCCCGATTGGTATGTTCACAATCACGAACATGACGCTCTGGCTGGCGCTCGCTGCGGTATGCGTCATCGGCTTGTTGGTCATCGGCACATCGCGCCGCGCGGTCATCCCTGGTCGTGCACAATCGATCGCAGAGATGATGTACGGTTTCGTCTACAAGATGGTCGAAGACGTAACAGGCAAAGACGGGATCAAATACTTCCCATATATCTTTACACTGTTCATCTTCATTCTTTTTTCTAACTTCCTTGCTCTGATCCCGATGTCGTTTTCACCAACATCACACATCGCGGTTACAGCGGTTCTGGGTTTCGGCGTCTTCTTCGTTGTGACAGCCATCGGCTTTATCAAGAATGGCGTAGGCTTTTTGGGTCTGTTCTGGGTGTCTAGCGCACCGCTTGCTCTGCGTCCGGTTCTCGCACTGATCGAGGTTATCTCTTACTTTGTTCGCCCTGTAAGCCACTCCATTCGTTTGGCTGGCAACGTCATGGCGGGCCACGCGGTTCTGAAGGTTTTTGCAGGTTTCGCTGCGCTGACAGCAGTCGCGCCATTGTCGATCCTTGGTGTTGTCGCGATTTACGGCCTCGAAGTGCTGGTGTCCGCGATCCAGGCCTACGTCTTTACTATCCTGACATGCGTTTACCTAAAGGACGCATTGCACCCGTCTCACTAACTAATGTGGGTGCGTGACATCACGCACTCTACACATCTACCTAAACTTCCAATCGTAAGGAGAAATACTATGGAAGGCGATCTCGCACACATCGGCGCAGGACTTGCAGCAATCGGTTCCGGCGCAGCCGCTATCGGTGTTGGTAACGTAGCAGGCAACTTCTTGGCTGGCGCATTGCGCAACCCATCCGCTGCTGCTGGTCAGACAGCAACACTCTTCATCGGCATCGCGTTCGCAGAAGCACTGGGCATCTTTGCATTCCTAGTCTCCCTTCTGCTTATGTTCGCAGTCTAAGCCGACTGATCTAATCCTTACGCGCGGGCGGCTTGGCAAACGTTCAGGCCGCCCGATGTAGAGAAAAGTTCCGACGGAGGACGACATGGCTACCGAAACAACAGGTGCCGTCAGCTCATGCGTAGGTCCCGATGGCTCAGCCATCGGCATGCCGCAGCTTTGCTTTGAATGGTTCCCAAACCAGATTTTCTGGCTCGTTCTCACTCTTGTAGTGATCTTTCTTGTCCTGTCCCGCATCGCGCTTCCGCGCATCGCTGCGGTTCTGGCAGAGCGTTCAGGGACGATCACCAATGACATCGCCGCCGCTGAAATGTTGAAAAACAAAGCAGGCGAAGCGGAAGATGCGTACAACAAGGCCCTTGCAGATGCACGCGCAGAAGCGCAAAACATCGTGGCAGGTGCCAAAGCAGAGATTCAAGCTGATCTCGACGTGGCGATTGCGAAAGCAGACGCAGAGATTTCCGCGAAAGCTGCTGAATCGGAGAAGGCAATCGCCGAGATCCGTGCCGGCGCAATGGCAAGCGTTGAAGAAGTCGCCAAAGACACAGCCGCAGAGATCGTCTCTGCGCTGGGCGGCAAAGCAACAGCAAAAGACGTGGGCGCGGCTGTCGCTGCCCGCATGAAAGGGTAAGTCATGCGCATTACATCACTTGCACTGCTCACCGCAGTAACGGCGCAGCCTGCTTTCGCAGCGTCTGGTCCGTTCTTTTCGCTCGGCAACACAGACTTCGTCGTATTGCTCGGTTTCTTGCTATTCCTCGCGATCATCGCTTACTTCAAAATCCCTGCGCTTCTTGGCGGCATGCTTGATAAGCGCGCTACTGACATTCGCGACGAATTGGATGAAGCGAAAGCCTTGCGTGAAGATGCACAGAAATTGCTCGCCTCTTACGAGCGCAAGCAAAAAGAAGTGCAAGAGCAAGCAGATCGCATCGTCGAAGCGGCCAAAAAGGACGCGGCTGTCGCTGCGGATCAAGCGAAAGAGGATCTCAAAGCCTCCATCGCGCGTCGTCTCACGGCGGCAACAGACCAGATCGCTTCTGCTGAAGCAGGTGCCATCAAAGAAGTGCGTGACACAGCCATTGGCGTTGCAATTGCAGCTGCGAATGACGTGATCGCGAAGCAGATGACTGCAAAAGACGGTTCCGCGCTTATCGATGACGCGATTGGCGAAGTATCCAGCAAGCTGCACTAAGCACTTTTACAAACAGTTTTGAATTCGCCCGGCCTTCGCGCCGGGCTTTTTCTTTTTCATCTTCCTGTTTTCAGAAATAGCCTGAGGGTTCGAGCCGCTTTAGCCGCTCATTAAGCGTATGTAATTGCACGCTCATCTTGACTCTTAACGCTTCCCACACAACGATGCCTAAATGACATCAAACTCCCTCCGCCCGATCACCGAGAACCCCGATCTTGGTATCACGATGCCCGATGGCACGCGCCTTTCTGCGCGTACTTGGATACCGGACAACGCAACAGACGCCCCCGTCCCTGCGATCCTCGAATTTCTACCCTACCGCAAACGCGATGGTACGACCGCGCGCGATTGCCTGACGCATCCTTACTTTGCCAAGCGCGGCTATGCCTGCATCCGCGTCGACATGCGCGGGAATGGGGATAGCGAAGGGCTGATGGCGGACGAATATAGCGCTCAAGAACTCGATGATGCCGTCGAAACAATCAAATGGCTCGCCACACAACCGTGGTGCAACGGCAATGTCGGGATGATGGGAATCTCTTGGGGAGGTTTTAACGCGCTACAGGTCGCAGCCCTCCAGCCCGATGCGCTGAAAGCGATCATCACGCTGTGTTCCACAGTGGATCGCTACGCCGACGACATCCATTACAAAGGCGGCTGCCTGCTGAATGAAAACCTTGGGTGGAGCGGGACGATGTGGTCTTATTCCTCGCGCGCGCCTGATCCTGCGTTGCGCCCTGATGATTGGCGCGAAATCTGGCTTGACCGGCTTGAGAATGAGCCATTCCTAGCGGCGACATGGCTCGATCATCAACGACGCGATGCCTATTGGCAGCACGGCTCAGTCTGCGAAGACTACACTGCAATCAAAGCCGCAACGCTTGCCGTTGGGGGTTGGGGCGACGCCTATAAAAATGCACCACCTGCTTTGATTGAAAACCTCGATGCACCTGCGAAAGCGATCATCGGGCCGTGGGTCCACAAGTATCCGCATTTTGCGATTCCAGAGCCACGTATTGGCTTCCTGCAAGAAGCCCTGCGCTGGTGGGATCACTGGTTGAAAGGGATCGATACTGGGGTTGAGAATGACCCGCTCTACCGACCCTACCTGATGGACTCTGTTACGCCAAAGTCATGGTACACCGAGCGTGCAGGCACTTGGCTTGCGATCAATGAAAAGCCGTCAGACCTTGCGCGCGAGACGTGGCATCTTGGGGATCACACGCTTCAAGACACAGCTGAGCCGTTCGAGGCAACGATCAGTTCGCCCCAAACTTGCGGGGCCCATTCGGGCGAATATTGCGCGATCTGGCTGGGGCCGGAACTGCCGGACGATCAACGCAGCGATGATGCAATGTCGGTTGTATTCAAATCTGAACCGCTCAACGCGCAGCGCGATATCGTCGGTGCACCACAGATTACACTCACGCTGAGCAGCGATACGCCGCAAGGCCAAATCGCCGTGCGCTTGCTCGACATTCAACCCAATGGTGCCAGCGCGCGTATCACTTATGGGGTGCTCAATCTTTCACATCGTATCAGCCATGCAACCCCCAGCCCGATGACGCCTGAGAGGGCGGAAGAGGTCACGCTCGATCTTGATCATATTGCTTATCGTTTGCCAAAAGGTCACCGGCTAGGCATCGCGATTTCCACTGCCTATTGGCCCCTCATTTGGCCCAGCCCAGTGGCAAGCACGCTAACGCTAACCCAAGGATCGCTGAGCCTGCCGCTTCGCCCAAGCGACGACACGGATGAGTGGACGTTCGAGGCTCCAGAAGCGGACACGCCTTGGCAAGTTGAAACCATCCGCGAAGGGTCAAACAGCCGTAAAACCGTCACCGATTGGACCACGGGTATTGTCACTCTCGAAATTGTGGATGACTTCGGCAAAGTCAAAGACGGCGATCATGGGCTGATCAACGGCTCTGTTGCGCGCGAATGGTGGTCCATCCATCCTGATGATCCGCTGAGTGCGCATGGCCGCACGCATTGGACTGACGAGCTAGAGCGCGAGGGAATCACTTTGCGGACCGAAGCAACGTCAGAAATGGCATCAGACGCTACTCATTTCCATCTCAAGGCTCGCTTGGAGGCCTTTGAAAACGATGAACTTATCTTCGAAAAAGACGTGCAACGCAGCACTTTGCGCGACAACTTGTAAAAGCGTGATGGCGAAAAAAGCAATTAACCCTTGCGAGGTGCGCTGCAATCCGCATTGTTAATGACACTAATATGAAAACCGCCTGCTTTAAAACGACGGCGGATCAAAATAGCTAACTGGGAGACTTCTTATGCAAGATCAACTCGACTACCTCGCAAAACGTGCGAGCGCAGGCAAACTGTCACGCCGCGACTTTATGGGCAAAGCGTCTGCACTCGGCGTCAGCGCCGCAGCTGCGAGCACGATGTTCGCAACTGCTGCGAAAGCTGCAAGCCACAAAAAAGGTGGCGATCTAAAGATCGGCTCCACAGGCGGTGAGAGCACGAACTCGCTCGATCCAGCGACATATGCAAGCCAAGTACCGTATCACAATGGTCGTCAGTTCGGTGACACATTGGTAGAAGTGTCTGCGACGGGCGACATCGAAGGCCGTCTCGCAACGAGCGTAGAGAGCACGCCAGACGCAAAAACATGGATGTTCAAACTGCGCCAAGGCGTTGAATTCCATAACGGCAAGACAATGACCGGCGAAGACGTCATGAAAACGATGGAGCGTCACTCCAACGAAGATTCAAAGTCCGGCGCACTGGGTGTGATGAAAAACATCGAAAGCATGAAGGTTGAGGGCGACACGTTCTCCGTCACGCTGAAGAATGCAAACGCTGACCTTCCGTACCTGATGGCGGATTATCACCTGATCATTCAGCCAAACGGTGGCATGGACAACCCTGCCGAAGGCGTTGGCACAGGCCCATATAAGATGGAAGTTGACGAGCCGGGTGTGCGTCACATGTACTCCAAGTTCGCGAACTATTGGGGTGATGATGGTCACTTTGATTCCGTCGAAATCCTCGCGATCAACGACGCAACTGCACGTACAGCAGCACTTCAGTCCGGTCAGGTTCACCTGATTAACCGTCTTGAGCCTAAGATTGCTGGCCTTCTGTCGCGCGCACCTGGTGTGTCGGTTCAGTCTACGCCGGGCCGTGGTCACTATGTGTTCATCATGCACACAAACACTGCACCGTTCGATTCCAAAGAACTGCGCCTTGCGCTGAAATACGCGATCAATCGTGAAGAAATGGTTGAGAAGATCCTGCGCGGATACGGTTCTGTCGGCAACGACATGCCAATCAACGCAGCTTATCCTTTGTTCGACAGCTCGATCCCACAGCGCATGTATGATGTGGATAAAGCGAAAGAGCATTACGCGAAATCCGGTCATGATGGCTCACCCATTATTCTGCGCACAGCTGACGGTGCCTTCCCGGGTGCGGTTGAAGCAGCGCAGTTGTTCCAACAGTCTGCACAAGCCGCAGGTATCCCGCTTGAAATCAAGCGCGAGCCAAATGATGGTTACTGGTCTGAAGTTTGGAACAAGCAGCCGTTCTGTGCATCCTATTGGGGTGGCCGTCCGGTTCAGGATCAAATGTACTCGACTGCGTATCTGTCTTCTGCGGATTGGAACGACACGAAGTTCAACAACCCTGAGTTTGACGCCAAGCTGCTCGCAGCCAAGGCAGAGCTCGACCTCACGAAGCGCAAAGCGCTTTATTCCGAGATGGGTAACATCGTGCGTGACGAGGGTGGTCTCATCTGCCCAATGTTCAACGACTTCATCGACGGCGTCAGCGACAAGCTGGTTGGATGGGAAACCGATCCAAACGGCGAGCTGATGAACGGTCAGGTCACACGCAAGCTGTCCTTCGCGTAAGGTCGGGAACGCAAATGCACCCGATTTTGAAATTGGTGTCCCAGCGCTTAGCGCTGGGGCTCCTGCTCCTCCTCGCAGCGTCTGCGTTGATTTTTGTGGGAACACAAATTCTTCCCGGCGACGTTGCACAATCCATTTTAGGCCAATCGGCGACCCCCGAAGCATTGGCTAATCTACGAAAAGATTTAGGCCTGAACGAACCTGCTTTGAGCCGCTATTTCAGTTGGCTTGGCGGTGCGATTCAAGGCGATCTCGGTACAGCCCTGACCAATGGTCAGGATATTGCAACCTCCATGGGCAAACGGTTGGGTAACACGTTGTTCCTTGCGTTCTGGGCCGCTGTTGTGTCCGTACCGTTGGCGATTTTCCTTGGTTTAGTGGCCGTTCGTTACAAAGACCGCTGGCCTGACAAGATGATTTCAGCCGTCACCTTGACCTCGATTTCCATTCCAGAATTCCTGATCGGCTACGTTTTGATGTATTTTGTCGGCGTAAAGCTGGGCTGGGCACCCTCAGTGGCGATGATTAACGACAGCATGAGCCTTGGCCAAAAGCTGCATGCGATCGCCTTGCCTGTGACGGTTCTAACGCTTGTCGTGCTTGCGCATATGATGCGCATGACCCGCGCGGCAATTCTGAATGTGATGCAATCCGCTTATATCGAGACGGCTGAACTCAAAGGTCTGAGCAGCTTTCAAGTCATTTCGCGTCACGCTTTCCCGAATGCGATTGCACCGATCGTGAATGTTGTCATGCTCAACCTTGCTTATCTCGTTGTGGGCGTAGTCGTCGTCGAAGTGGTGTTCGTTTATCCCGGCATGGGGCAGTATCTGGTCGATCACGTCGCCAAGCGTGATGTCCCTGTTGTGCAAGCCTGCGGCCTTGTGTTCGCGGCCGTTTATATTTTGCTCAACATGGTTGCTGACATTGTTTCTATCCTTGCCAACCCGCGCTTGCGGCACCCGAAATAGGAGGAGCGGACATGTTCAAGAATATCCCAATTTCCGCCCTCATCGGTCTGTTCTTTACAGGTCTTTATTTCTTCATCGCAATCTTTGCGCCCTGGCTTGCCCCTTATGGCATGGCCGAAGCGGTAGGCGACGTATGGGAGCCAGCCTCTTCCAAGCATTGGCTGGGCACTGACAGCATCGGGCGCGACCTGCTGAGCCGTATGATCTACGGCGGGCGCACGACAATCTTTATCGCGACGGCTGCAACGATCCTTAGTTTCACGCTCGGGTCCTGTCTTGGACTATTGGCAGCCGTGATGGGCGGTTGGGTCGATCAGGCAATTTCGCGCTTTGTGGATTTGATCATGTCGATCCCGTCTTTGATCTTTGCATTGGTTGTTTTGTCCGTGATGCCTGTGACCATTCCAGTTTTGATCGTTGTGATGGGCCTCTTGGATTCCACACGCGTTTACCGTCTTTCACGCGCGGTCGCTGTGGACATCAACGTGATGGATTACGTCGAAGCCGCGACACTGCGCGGTGAGGGAAAATCTTGGATAATCTTCCGCGAGATCCTCCCCAACGCTCTTAGCCCCTTGGTCGCTGAAATGGGCCTGCGCTTTATTTTTGCGGTCCTTTTCGTCTCGACCCTGTCGTTCTTGGGCCTTGGCGTGCAACCCCCCGGCGCAGACTGGGGCGGCATCGTCAAAGAAAACAAAGATGGCATCGTTTACGGCATCCCTGCTGCGCTGGTCCCCGCTTTTGCGATTGCAACCCTCGCAATCTCTGTGAACCTCGTGGCGGATTGGGTGCTCAACAGAACCACCTCTCTCAAAGGAGGACGCGGATAATGAGCGATCCACTCCTCAAAGTACGCGGTCTGAAAATTGGCGCAACGGTTTATCCCCCCGATGCCAAACCCCATAAGATCAAGATTGTGCATGGCGTCGATTTCGAGCTGCAAAAGGGCAAAGTGCTTGGCCTGATCGGTGAATCCGGTGCCGGAAAATCCACCATTGGACTTTCGGCTCTAGGCTACGGGCGTGGCGGTGTGGAACTGACGGACGGCGAAGTCTGGGTCAACGGACGTGACATCCTCAAAGGTGGCATTGGCGATTTGCGCAAACTGCGCGGCGCAGAGGTGACCTATGTGGCCCAATCCGCCGCTGCCAGCTTCAACCCTGCCAAGAAGATCATGGATCAGGTTGTTGAGGCCTCCGTGAGCCAAGGCAAATTCAGCCGCGCGGATGCGGAAGCCAAAGCGCGTTTGCTCTTTGACAAGCTTGGTCTGCCCGATCCTGACAACATTGGCTCTCGCTATCCGCACCAAGTCTCAGGCGGTCAGCTTCAACGCTGCATGACCGCGCTCGCGCTCTGCCCAGAGCCTGACTTGGTGGTGTTTGATGAACCAACAACAGCGCTTGATGTAACCACCCAAATCGACGTGCTTGCAGCGATCAAAGAAGCGATCCGCGATACAGGTGTCGCTGCTTTATATATCACGCATGACCTTGCTGTCGTTGCGCAGGTGAGTGATGAAATCATGGTGCTGAAGATGGGCAATATGGTCGAATACGGCACGGTCGATCAGATCATCAACCACCCGCAAGAAGACTATACCAAAGCGCTCGTTTCCGTGCGCTCGATCAATCATGAAGAAAAGACACCAACCCAGCCGATCCTGAGCGCCAAGAACATTACAGCGCGCTACAAGGGTACGAAATTCGACGTTCTGCATGACGTGAGCATTGATATTTCACCGGGTCAAACTTTGGCCGTTGTTGGGGAATCCGGCTCTGGTAAATCCACACTCGCGCGTGTGATCACTGGCCTGCTTCCACCAAAGGGCGGCAGTACGGATTTCGCGGGTCGTACTTTGACACCGGATCAACCAAGCCGCTCACGCGAGGATCTGCGTGAGCTTCAGATGATCTACCAAATGGCCGATGTTGCCATGAATCCACGCCAAACAGTTGGCACGATAATCGGACGCCCGCTGGAATTCTACTTCGGCATGAAGGGCGAAGAGAAACGCAAGCGTATCGCGGAGCTCTTGGAAGAAATTGAGATGGGCGATGGCTTCATCGATCGTTACCCTGCTGAACTCTCAGGCGGTCAAAAACAACGAGTCTGCATTGCGCGCGCGCTGGCAGCCAAGCCCAAGCTTATCATCTGTGATGAAGTTACATCCGCGCTCGATCCGTTGGTCGCTGATGGCATCCTTAAACTGCTGCTCAATCTGCAAAAGCGCGAGGATGTGGCTTATCTGTTCATCACACACGATCTCGCGACAGTGCGCGCAATCGCCGATAGCATCGCGGTAATGTACCAAGGCAAAGTTGTGCGCTACGGCACCAAGTCCGAGGTCCTGAGTCCTCCGTTTGATGATTACACCGATCTTTTGCTCAGCTCAGTCCCTGAAATGAAAATCGGCTGGCTTGAGAACGTCATTGCAACCCGTAAAATGGAAAGCGCTGGGAACTAACAAGAAACGACCCACTGCTTCATCTTTCTAAATAAACTTCTGCCGGAGGCTCCTATGGATCGCAAATTGCTCCTCATCATCCTTGATGGTGTCCCCCTGCGCAATTGGGCGCGTTTGTTTGGTAATCTTGAGGGCTGGGTGGCAAACGGAACCGCACAAAAATGGACAATGACCAGCGTGCTTCCGTCTATTTCGGCCAGCTGCTACGCGTCGATCCACACAGGTGTCACACCGCAGGAACATGGCTGTACCGGCAACGGAAACGTCTTTCGCATAACGCAACCTGATCTCTTTTCCGAAATCAGAAAGGCGGGTGGCACAACTGGGGCTGTCACGCATTCATTCTGGTCAGAATTTTTCAACCGCCATCCTTTCGATTACGTGCGCGACATCGAGTACGATGAACCCGAAAGCAATACGATAAACCACGGTCGTTTTCATTCAATGACGGGTTATGGGCAGGCCAATCAGATGACACCGTCTGATCTTGATCTCTTCGCCACGCTCACCAATCTCGCGGGTCGGTTTGATTTGAACTACGGGATCTTGCACACGTGCACGCTCGATAGCATGGGGCACCGCTTTCAACATGAAAGCCATGAAATGGATCACGCGTGTTTTGTGATGGATGAGATGCTCGCCCCTTTCATTCCGCGTTGGCGCGACATGGGATACGAGGTGATCGTGACCGCAGATCATGGACAAGACGCGCGTGGGCATCATGGCGGGAACAACCCACTGCAACAGGAATTTGCGCTCTATTATTTTGGTGATGCGCAAGGTCCAGACGCACAGACGCCACTACACCAGCTACAGCTTGCTCCAAGCATCCTAAATCGACTTGGCGCACCGATCCCTGCCAGCATGAAGGCAGACCCTTTCCTCCCTGCGTGACGCCCCGATTTTTCTAGAAAAATCGCGCGCGCCGTTAGTAAGGCCACTCACCTGCAGCCAATGCAGAGATCGCTTGCGTAATACGGGTGAAACTCGCGCTTGATCGCTCGGACGTGTGGCGCGCGCGCAAATGGCCATGCACCAGTCCAGCCTCATCAACGCGGTGGACAGGCACGCCTGCGGCTCTCAGAGCTTCTTCGTAATCAATACCATCATCGCTCAATGGATCGCATTGCGCCGTGTTGATCACTGTCGGCGGCAATCCGTCAAACGTGGTATCATGAAGCGGCGCATAGCGCGGATCACCAACAGGCTCGTCCCCTGCAAGTCGCACATTGCGGTAAATCATAATATCATCACGCGTCAGCATAGGTGCATCCGCAAACACCATGTAAGAGCCTTTGTCGAAATCACCGCCCAGACCCGGATAAACCAACACCTGTCCTTTAATCGCCACCTCAGAGCCACGTGCCATATGTGAGACACAAGCGGCCAAGTTGCCCCCTGCGCTATCGCCGCACAGCACAACAGCTTTGCCTGTTTCAGCAAAAACAGCCCGCGTCGCGGCCATTGCATCGTCAAACATTGCGGGATGTTTATGCTCTGGGGCCATGCGGTAATCGACAGATACCACATCCAAACCCGTCGCCGCGCAAATCTCGGCGCACACATCATCATGGCTCTCCAAGCCGCCAACAACGAACCCGCCACCGTGGAAATACATGACCACAACATCGCTGCCACTATTCGTATAATGTCGGCACGGCACGCCACCATAGACGCGATCCGTCGTGCTCACGCCATCGGGGTAGTCCACGCGAAACGCAGCGCACATGCCGTCATAAATGCGGCGCTGGTCCTCAACACCGTAAGTGGCTGTGTCGGGTGGGTAAAAACTATTGGTTTTCTCGATGAACGCCCAAATCTCTGCATCAATTAGCTTTTGATAATCGGCCATCACGCCCTCCCGTTTCTTCATGTTTCAGCAAGACCACCAAAGCGAACATAGTCAAGCCAACCCCACCAAGAATGAGGCCGCGCGGCGCGCCGTGCCCCAATGCAATTTCCCATAAAATCACCCACGACGGGATGAGATAGGTGTAGGCCATCACCTTTGCACCCGGCAATCTGAGAGAAGCGAATTGGCCCAGAACAAAGGTCGCCGCTGTCGCGAAAATCGACACATACAGGATGGTGATCCAGACGATGTTGGGCAGAGCCGCGTAATCGGTGCTCCAAAGTGCGGACCAGCTCCACACCAAAAGCACCAAAATACCGCCAATTGTCGTTCCGAATGAAAACAGGATCGCGCTCTCGCCTCGGTTCAGTAAACGCACAAGCGGGATGTAAATCGCGTGGCAAATGCAGCCCCAAAAATAGATGATCTCGCCCTTTCCGACTTCAAAGAGCATGAAAGCAGACCAATCGGCGCGAAAAATCACCCAAAGCGCGCCGAGCGCACCAATGGCGAGACCGCCCGCGATGCGCGGCGTCGTGATTTGTCGTAGCAACACGTAAGAGGCCAGCGCCGTCAAAATCGGTGTCAGCGTAAACACTGCTGCCGCAGAAACAGCTGGCGCTGTTTTCAAGCCTGCAAACATAAGCACAAAGTAGGTCGCAAACACACCACCCAACAGAACATACCGCCAAACAGCCGTCACATTTTCTGCTTTAAGCTCGCCCCGAAAACCACAAAGCGCACCAAGCACGAGAGTCGCGATGCCAAAGCGCAAGACTGTCACAAGTTCCGGCGCAATGAACGGCGAGGCAAGTGCGCCGAGCGAAAACGACCCCGCAACCAACATGGAGAACAACAGCATCGCACCATGTCCGCGCAGAGCATCGTTCATGACATATCCCAACTTTTCGCCTGTTCTTTTACAAAGCGCAAAAAGGCTTGGACCTTAGCCGTTCGGTGTAGATCGACATGCGTGACCAGCCAAAGCTGTGCATTCCAATCATCACGCGCAGGCGCGACTTGCACCATGCCTTTATGGGCCGCAGCATCATGGGCATTCATGAACCCGATGCCCGCGCCTGCACGAATGGCAAGTTCCATCGCGCGGTTATCGGTGGAGCGGAACACAACGTTTTCACGCGGAACATTCTTGATCAGCCATTGGAAAAACGGTGATCCGTTACTCTCGGAATCGTGCCCGACAAAACGATGTTTGTTATATTCGCTTTCATCCTTGGGCATGCCATAGCGGTCGATATAGCTTTGCGAAGCATAAAGCCCGATGGGTTGTTTGACAAAAGCTTGCACGACATTGTCCGGTTGGTCCGGCACGCTTCCTGCGCGTACCGCGATATGCGCCTCGCCGTATTCAAGCCGGAACAAGCGTTCACCCGTTAGATAGCGAAGAGTGACATCAGGGTAGGTTTGTTGAAATGCGGTGAGCGCCGGTGCCATCATCGGCGCAAGGCCGATGAGTGATGTCACCACCAGTTCGCCTGAGACTTCATCACCTTTGCCCTTTACGCGCCCTGCAAGCTGGCTGAATTGCTCGTCCGTGGCCTGCGCCACGCGGCATAGGTCCTCGCCTGCTTCCGTCGCCGTATACCCGCGCGCGTGACGTTGAAACAGCTTCACCCCAAGGCGCGCTTCGAGAGCATCCACATGGCGAATGACCGTCGCATGATGCACGCCGAGCACGTCTGCCGCACCACTCACGGTGCCCATTTTGGCCACTTGATAGGCCGTGCGCACTTCGTCCCAGTTGTCCATTCATCTAGCCTTTTGTGCATTCATCAACGCAGTGACTGTACTTTCGCCCTAAGTGTTCGAAATTGCAACGCCGCTTGCACGGCAAAACACTTGGAAATTCGCATCGCTTGCCACAAACTCTTTTTATGAAAGTCGCGCGCAATACCGATCAAATCTTGATCATCGAGGATCGCCCAGTGTTGGTGACGGCTTTGCTTGGCTTCTTTTTTCTTGCATCCTTTGCAGGCGCTGTTTCGGGATGGATTGCGAGTGAGTGGCTTGTCGCCCTTGTGTTGACCTTCGCTACCGCTTTCATCACGCTGTGAATCCGTCTTTTTGTGCGTCGTGTTCAGGTAATTTTTGATCGGCCGAATAACACGATCACTTTTCGTGCGCGTAACATGCGTGGCTATAGTGAAATCGTGCACATGCTCAGCGATCTCAGTCATGCGAAAAAAGAAGGCCACGACACCGCGCGCTGCGTTTTGGTCTTTGATAAAGGGATGAGCCAAGGGGATCATCCGATCACGCAATACTCAACCAGCGGCCTTGCGCCCAAACAAATCACGGACGCCATAAACGCATGGTTGAAACCGCCTGCGCCTGTTGACTCTGAACCACCCAAAGCCTAAACGCTGGGACATATCCGGAAGCAAAAACTCTTCCGGTCCTCGATCATACGAGGATCGCCATCAGTCAGCGCGTTGCGCCCACTGGTGCGATTGTCGTTTGGAACATTCGCTGGGCCTTCCTACATAGGTCTAAACTTGCAGTCGACTAAAGGAACTTAGGCATGTTTGAAAATCTATCCGAACGCCTTGGCGGAGTCTTTGATCGACTAACCAAGCAAGGTGCATTGTCCGATGAGGATGTTAAGACCGCGTTGCGCGAAGTGCGTGTTGCTTTGCTGGAGGCGGACGTTTCCTTGCCTGTCGCTCGTGATTTCGTCAAAGCGGTACAGGAAAAGGCCACAGGCCAAGCGGTCACCAAATCCATCACCCCCGGCCAACAAGTGGTCAAGATCGTTCACGACGAGCTTCAGCACATTCTGCGCGGTGAAGGTGAACCCGGTGAGTTAAAGATCGACAACGCCCCTGCCCCGATCCTGATGGTCGGTTTGCAAGGCGGCGGTAAAACGACCACGACAGGTAAGCTTGCCAAGCGTTTGACCGAGAAGAATGGCAAGCGCGTTTTGATGGCTTCGCTCGATATCTATCGCCCAGCCGCGCAGCAGCAGTTGGCAATCCTTGGTACGCAGATCGGCGTGGACACGCTGCCAATCGTTGCGGGCGAGAGCGCGGTTCAGATCGCCAAGCGCGCCAAGCAACAGGCGACTTTGGGCGGCTACGACGTCTACATGCTCGACACCGCTGGTCGTTTGCAGATCGACGAAACCTTGATGAAAGAGGTCGAAGATGTTCGCGATGCGGTAAACCCGCGTGAGACACTTTTGGTGGTCGACGGTCTGACAGGTCAGGTCGCAGTTGAAGTTGCAGAAGAGTTCGACGGCAAGATCGGTATTACTGGCGTTGTCCTTACCCGTATGGACGGCGACGGTCGCGGTGGTGCGGCACTGTCTATGCGTGCGGTCACGGGCAAGCCCATCAAATTCGTCGGCATGGGCGAAAAGATGGACGCGCTTGAGACGTTCGAGCCTGAGCGTGTCGCGGGCCGTATTCTTGGCATGGGCGACATTGTTGCGCTGGTCGAGAAGGCGCAAGAAACCATTGAGGCTGAACAAGCCGAGCGCATGATGAAGCGCTTTCAGAAGGGTCAGTTCAACATGAACGACCTTAAATCCCAGCTTGAGCAAATGCAAAAGATGGGTGGTATGGAAGGTATCATGGGCATGATGCCCGGCATGGGCAAAATGACCAAACAGATGGAGGGCGCGGGCATTGATGATCGCATCCTCAAGCAGCAAATCGCCCTGATCCAGTCGATGACAAAGCGCGAACGCGCGAACCCCGCGCTTTTGCAGGCGAGCCGTAAGAAACGCATCGCCAAAGGGTCAGGCATGGAAGTGTCCGAGCTGAACAAGCTTCTCAAAATGCAGCGCCAAATGGGCGACATGATGAAGAAGATGGGCAAAGGCGGGATGCTCAAGCAAGCGATGAAGGGCATGTTGGGCGGCAAAGGCGGCGGCGCTGGGATGCCTGCTGGCATGGACCCGTCCAAAATGGACCCGAAGGCGATGGAAGCGGCCGCAAAAGCCATGGGCGGCAAGCTCCCCGGTGGACTTGGTGGCATGGGCGGCGGCATGGGCCTGCCCCCCGGTCTGTCTGGTTTCGGGAAGAAGAAGTAACTTTGGATCGCGCACCCACCATACGCACCGAGCGTCTCACGCTACAGCACCACCAGATGAGCGATTTCGCGCCTCTGGGTGAGCTATTTGCATCCGAGCGTTCGGTCTACATGGGTGGTCCGATTGATCGTCAAAAACTGTGGTATTGGGTGGCTGGTGAAGTCGGTAGCTGGTCTTTGCAGGGTTTTGGCAGCTGGGGCATTGAAACCCATGACGGTTCATTTGTTGGCCAAGTCGGCATCAATAAGCCAAGCCATTTTCCTGAGGTTGAGCTTGGCTATCTGATTATGCCTGAGTTTGAAGGTATGGGGATTGCGTTTGAGGCTGCTCAAGCTGCGCGCGCATGGGCGTTTGAAGAACTGAAGCTTGAAAGCTTAGTAAGCTACATTGATCCAAAGAATGTCCGCTCGATTGCTTTGGCGACGCGCCTTGGCGGCGTCATCGACCCTGACGGATCTCTTCCGGATGGTGAAACGGCGCAAGAGACGGCAGTTTACCGTCATCGGAGGGCTGCATGACTTTGACCAATGCGCCCCGTCTTGAAACAGACAACCTGATCCTGCGCGGTCCAGAAATGGCCGACGTTGAAACCTTCATCGCGTTCTCTGCGGACGAAGTACGTTCGATTGGTTTCGGCTATATTCCTCAACGTGACGAGGCTTGGCGCTGGTTCGCGTTGAATATCGGCCATTGGCACATCCACGGCTACGGCTACCTAACGATAGAAGACAAAGTCACGGGCAAGCCTGCTGGCATTTGCGGTATTTGGAACCCTGAGGGCTGGCCAGAGCCAGAACTCGGTTGGGTCGTTTATGAGGGTTACGAGGGCAAAGGCATCGCATATGAGGCCGCTTTGGCTGCACGCGCGTGGGCCTATTCTGACCTTGGCTTTACGACCATGACCTCGAACATCGTCCCGTCAAACACACGTTCTATCGCCCTCGCCAAGCGCCTCGGCGCGACGTTCGAGCGTGAATATGACAACGTGCAAATGGGTCTCGATCACCTCTATCGCCATCCGGCACCGGAGGCGCTGAATTGACCCTGCGCCATGAGCAAGCCCCGACGGGCATTCCATCCGCTGTTGCCGCAAATGTGGCGGCACAGATCCCGACACTGGTTTCCGACGCGCTCTTGCTGCGCGCGCCGACTGTTGAGGATTTCCCCCTCTACGCTGACATCCTGTGCACGGAGCGCGGTCAGTATATGGGCGGGCCTTTGGGCCGTGATGATGCATGGTGGGACTTCGTTCAACTCGCGTCTGGGTGGATGCTGCACGGACATGGCGGCTGGTCTATCGTTGACGTGGACAGCGAAGAGCTCTTGGGCTTTGTGATCCTTGGCCTTGAGCCGGGTGATGCGCAGATCGAACTGGGTTTCTTGGTGTCAGAGCAGAACGAAGGTCTTGGGATTGCCTTCGAGGCCGCACAAATGGCGCGTGAGTTTGCGTTCGACACGCTTAACCTGTCGGAACTCGCCAGCTACATCCACAAAGACAACGCACGCTCAATCGCTTTGGCGGAACGCCTTGGGGCGAAACGCACGGTGCATGACGACACGATGCTCGCCTACATCCATACGAATGAGGCCGTGCAATGACCTCGTTCAGCTTTGATATTCCAACGGTTGAAACCGAGCGTCTCATGCTGCGTGCCGCGCAGGAAAGCGATCTGGACGTGATTGCAGATTTCATGCAATCGGAGCGTTCACATTTTGTTGGCGGCCCATTGGATCGTGCCAGCAGCTGGAAGCTGATCTCAGGCAATTTTGGTCACTGGCTCATGCGTGGCTTTGGCATGTGGTACATCCATCATAAACGCGATGATCGCATGATCGGTGCTTGTGGCTTTATCTTCCGCGAAGGTTGGGATGAACCCGAACTCGGTTGGCATGTTCATGATGGCTACGAGGGTGCAGGCTACGCCTTTGAAGCCGCAAGTGCAGCGCGCGCATATGGCGCAAAGCATTTCGGGCTGGATGGCGTTATCAGCTACATTGATCCCAGCAATATGCGTTCCGCAAAACTTGCGACCCGCCTAGGCGCTTCGTATGAGCGTGATGGTGGAATGCCTGGAACGCCGATGGTCCACGTCTACCGCCATCCCAAATCAGGAGATGCCAAATGAGCGATGCAGTCACCAAAGCCGCCGAAGTGCTTCTGGAGCACCGCGAGAGTATTGATCGCCTTGATGCGATCCTCGTCTACACGCTGGGCGAGCGGTTCAAACACACACAAGCTGTGGGCAAGCTGAAGGCAGAGCATGATCTGCCGCCAAGTGACCCCACCCGCGAGGCCACGCAGATTGCGCGGCTGGAAGACCTTGCAAACAGGGCCAATCTTGATCCTGAATTTGCCAAGAAATTCCTCAATTTCATCATTGAGGAAGTGATCCACCACCATAAACAACACCAAACGTAAGGTGTGTGATTTCACGCACCGACCAAAAAGAAAACTTAGGAGTACTACACCATGGCTATGAAAATTCGTCTCGCCCGCGGCGGTTCCAAGAAGCGTCCTTTTTACCGTATCGTTGCAGCGGATTCCCGCATGCCACGCGATGGTCGCTACATCGAAAAGCTGGGCACATATAACCCACTGCTTCCAAAAGACAGCGAAGAGCGCGTGAAAATGAACGTTGAGCGCATCCAGTACTGGTTAGGCGAAGGCGCACAAACAACGGACCGTGTGTCTCGTATGCTCGAAGCGGCTGACCTGCTGCCAAAGAAAGACCGTGCAAACCCTAAGAAGGGTACACCAGGCAAGAAAGCTGTTGCACGCGTCGAAGAGAAAGCTGCAAAAGCAGCGGCAGCGGCCGAAGCGGCTGCGGCTCCAGCAGAAGCACCTGCTGAAGAAGCAGCAGCTGAAGAGTAAATTGCTCTTTAAGCGACATGAAAAAGGGGCGGCGCAGGACTTGCGCCGTCTTTTGCTTTTCTAAGACAGGTTTGTTGATATGTTCCGCCTCATCCGCCTACCCATCATGTTCGGCGCTGCCTTCGTGCTTGGCGTTTTTTCCGAGCGTAACGCAGCGCTTGATAAATGTTTGGACGCAGGTGGAGCCATGAAAAGCGGCGTTTGCCGGGGAGTATCTGAATGAGTGATGATCTAATTTGTGTCGGCTCCATCGGTGGCGCGTTTGGCGTCAAAGGCGATGTGCGTCTCAAAAGTTTCTGCGCCCAGCCTTCCGACATTGCCGACTACAGTCCTTTGGTGACAGAGGACGGTCGTAGTTTCACGCTGACTCTGCTTGGCCCTGTCAAAAACGGCTACTCCGCGCGGTTCTCTGGTGTCGTGACCAAAGAGGACGCAGATGCGCTCAGCGGCGAAAAGCTATTTGCGCGACGCGAACAATTGCCAGCGTTGCCGGATGATGAATATTACCACACTGACCTTGAGGGGCTTGAGGTTGTCGATACAGGCGGCGTCACTTTGGGGCATGTGAAAAACGTACAAAACCACGGCGCAGGTGATCTGCTAGAGGTTCACGGACCTAAATTAAAGACCGCTGTGCTGCTGCCCTTCACGTTAGAAGCGGTGCCGACTGTTGATTTGAAAGCCGGGCGTATCATCACCGATCCGCCACACGGATTGTTTGAATAAATGAGCAAAGAGCACTTTATCACAGATCGCGCGATCACTTCAAAAGAGCTCGCAAAATTCGCCACTGCTGGCGAGCCCGTGCATTTTCAGAATTGCACATTGGTTGGTGTGGATTTTCACGAATTGGAGGTCACTGAGTGGACGTTCAAGAAATGTGACCTGCGCGGCGCACGGCTTGATAATTGCATTCTGGACGAGACTGATTTCATCGAATGCCGCGCGACTGAGGCAACATTCCGCTCTGCGCGGCTGTCGCAAGTACAGTTCAAAAATTGCGAACTGAGTAATGCGCATTTCACGTTTAGCAAGCTCGCGGATGTCAGCTTTGGCGGCTGCAAAATGATCGGTGCCAATATGACCGACATGGCAACTGCCGACATAAGCCTGTCTGAATGCAACCTCGGCCTTGCGCAACTACGCGGGCTAGAGATGAAAGACACCACGCTCAATTCGGTGAACTTCGATCAAGCGGACCTTTCGAATGCGACGTTCGAGAATGCGTATCTGGAGGAATGCTCGTTGCGTGAGAGCATCGTCACGGATGCCAATTTCCAAGGTGCAGATTTGCGATCGAGTGATCTGGGTGGTTTGCAAATGAGCGATGCGCGCCGCTTCAAAGGCGCAATCATTTCCAAAAGCCAAGCGGCCGATTTGTTGGGTCAACTTGGATTGAAGGTGGTTTGATATGACCGACAAACCCCGTTCCCATGGTCGCAAGGCGATCCGCCAGACGTTTAAACCGCGTGAGTTGATGACGCCGACGCCTGAGCTTGCGGGCGTGTGGCGTGCGCAGATTATTACGTTGTTTCCCGATGCCTTCCCCGGTGTGCTTGGCGCGTCCCTCACGGGCAAAGCCTTGCAGGAAGGGCTTTGGCAGATGGATACGATTGATCTGCGCCCTTTCGGCGAGACCAAACATCGCAATGTCGATGACACCCCTGCAGGTGGCGGTGCGGGTATGGTTTTGCGCGCGGATGTGCTGGGCAAAGCGCTGGATAAAGCGGCGGAATCGGCGCGTGGGAACTGGCCCGTCGTTTATCTTTCTCCACGCGGCAAACGCCTTGATCAGAAGATGGCGCAACGCTTTGCGGCTTGCGACGGGATTACCTTGCTGTGTGGGCGATTTGAGGGTGTTGATGAGCGTGTGATCGAAGAATACGACATTGAAGAAGTCAGCTTAGGTGACTTTATCCTTACAGGCGGCGAGATTGCAGCGCAGGCCTTGATTGATGCAACTGTGCGGCTTATACCGCGCGTGCTTGGGAACTACGATTCCACGCAGGACGAATCGTTCTCGCATGGGTTACTAGAGCATCCTCAGTATACGAAACCTGCGGTCTGGAAGGATCGCGCGATACCGGAAATACTTCAGTCCGGCCATCACGCGAAGATATCTGACTGGCGGCAGGCCATGGCCGAAAGGCTGACAAAAGAAAGACGACCTGACCTCTGGCGGGCTTGGTGTGCGGCGCACAACAGGGACCCGGATGAAGACCGAGAGCTCTGAGGACGCGTAAACCTTTGCGGATCAACCGCGAGCATACATAGGAGATGAGACATGAATCTTATCGCACAATTGGAGGCCGAACAGGTCGCCGCACTCGGGAAAGATATTCCCGATTTTAAAGCCGGAGACACAATTCGTGTTGGCTATAAAGTAACAGAGGGCACGCGCTCTCGTGTTCAGAACTACGAAGGTGTGTGCATCGCGCGCAAGAACGGCAAAGGCGTTGCCGGCTCTTTCACAGTTCGCAAGATTTCGTTTGGTGAAGGCGTGGAACGTGTGTTCCCACTGCATTCCACCAACGTAGACAGCATCACAGTCGTGCGCCGTGGCCGCGTCCGTCGTGCGAAGCTTTACTATCTGCGCTCACGTCGCGGTAAGTCCGCACGTATCGCTGAAGATACAACTTATAAGCCACTCAAGGGCTAAGGAGCGCGCACATGAAAAACGATATTCACCCAGATTACCACATCATCAACGTAAAGATGACGGATGGTACGATCCACCAGATGAAATCCACATACGGTAAAGAGGGCGACCAGCTCGCGCTCGACATCGACCCGTCTGCGCACCCTGCGTGGAATGGTGGTAGCTCGCGCTTGATGGATGCTGGCGGACGTGTTTCCAAGTTTAAGAAGAAATACGAAGGTCTGGGCTTCTAAGCTCGGCTTTTATTTTCAAGATTGCAGAAACGCCGCTCCCTTTTGGGGCGGCGTTTTTCGTTTTAGATAGGGTGACGCGCCGATGGGGATGATCGCTTGAGACGATTGTTCTTTTTCCGTGCCCTACGTGCAGCAGCACGCAGGCCCCCCCTCATGAGGCATCGCGCGATTGCCGTAGCAGCACGACAAACGCCGAAACCAAGAGAAGGGCAGACACACCAGAGAGCACGATCCAGCCAACCCCTGCGATCAAAGCGCCCGCAGCAAAAGCGCAAAGGGTCGAGACCAAAGCAATCACAGTGTCATTCGCGCCTTGCACCAAGGCTTTGTCCGCTTCAGGGACCGCAGTCGCAAGGATCGACGTCGCGCCAATGAAGCCAAAGTTCCAACCAACACCCAACAAGATGAGTGAGCTATAAAAGTGAGCAGCGCTCAACCCGCTCATCGCAGCAAGCGAAGCGAGAATCAAAAGCGCGACACCTGCGAAGGCGATGCGCTGACCTCCGAACGTCTTGATCAAGAAGCCTGTGAAAAAGCTCGGAGCGAACATCGCGACAACGTGCCAACGGATTACGTCGCCCGCGAGTGCTTCGCTAAAACCAGAGCCGATCATCGCGAGCGGCGTCGGCACCATCAGAAAAACCATGATCCCTTGGGAAACCGCCCCAAGCCCAACTGCAAGGCGTATTGATTTGCCTTTTAGCACCGACAAAGATGCCAATCTCTGCCTAAGCGTTTGTGGTATCGCAGCGACGGGTTTGGGCAGTCGCGTCAAAGCCAAGGGGATCAGTCCAACGATGGAAAGCCCCGCAAGCGCCCCGTAAGCACCAGCAAGCGGAACAGGGGCAAGCGCATCTTTTGCAAGGATAAAAACTTGCGGGCCGACAAAGGCCGCGATCAAGCCAGAAGTGAGCATCAGAGAGATTGCGACGGGTTGCCATTCGGTGCTAACGGTCTCAGCCGCAGCGAACCTAAAGAACTGGTAACACGCGAGCGCAGCACCAAGCGCGAGATGGCCGAGGCACAAAAGCACAAAGCTACCGATCAAAAGCGCGTAAACCCCCAACAGAGCGCCAATCACTGCACAAGCAATCCCCACAAGGAACCCGATCTTGCGACCATAGCGTCCCATAAGCAGTGAAAACGGGGCTGCCGCGAACAGGCCTGCAAGCGTTGACAGGGATGCAGGCAGTGTGGCCAGCGCAGTCGAGGGGGCCAAAGACAGACCCGCCAAGCCACCAAGAATGATCATCATCGGCATCGCTGAGCCAAGGATCGTGTTTGCCGTGAGCAAGCCGAGATAAGACCCGTTTCGTGAAATGATCGATCCGAGCATGATGATGTTCCCCGTTTAGATATGAGACTCACTTGATGCGCTAACTTGCGCCCGCTTGAAACAAGGAACTCGCACCTAAGGGTGACTTATCGTGACGGGTCATCTTGTCTGGTGCTCAGTTTTGCCGCTTTTGAGGTTTTCGCAACGCTTTGCGCAAAGCAAACAGAGTTGTGACGCCAACATATGCGCAAAGGATCACTTTGGAGATGGTCTCCATAGTGCCCTCAATCAGCAGCGCGTGCGCGATTGTGCCACCCACGATCACCAGAGCCAGCGCGCTATGTACGCGCACCCATATGCGCGGACGTATTCGTAAAATACGACGCAAAGACGCAAACAACGCCGTGCCAAAAACGGCCCACATCGCGAGCACGCCCCAGAACGAAAAGGAAGTCGGCGATCTGAACAGCAAGGCATCAATCACATCAGGAGGACTGGTTACCCAAAGGCCCGCTACGTGAAGGACGATAAAGATCGTAAGCCCTGCGCCAAGCCAGCGATGAACGCGACGGCCTGTAAGCAACCCGACGCGCGGCAAGGCACCAATCGCTAAGAGTGGTTGAAACAACAACAGCGCCAAGGCCAGCGCGCCAGACAATCCAGCCGCGATGTAGACAGGGTCTCGCCACGCCAAAAGTGGGCTATTCAAAGACAGGACAATTGGCACCAAAACCGCAATGCCCAGCGCGATCCAGATGAGCAGCGTCTTGGTGTGGCTAGCTTGCAAAATCTAGACGGGCTCCAGCACGAAATGCGCTTCAAGGCTGGTGTCGCTCGAGCGTTTCATCACAGGGCGCAGAAAAACCTTTTTAAACTCAGCGCTGTCGTAAGTTAAGTGCCCGTGGGCTTGGCCAAATGCAGGCACGATTTGCGGCATTTACAATCGGAACACACCGTTCTCATCATTTAGCGTCGCACCATGTGAGCGTTGATCACGCTCGTGCCCTTCAGTGGTGTGCGCCCAAATCTGGATGCGCTGGCCCGCAAGTGGAGCACCATCGCCCGCGCGACGCACTGTGCCGCTCATCCAGAAACCACCGCCACCTATCTTGTCAACGACGGGCGCCCCCGCACGATAATTGTTCGCGCCACCCAGCATCGTTTTGCTTGGTGCTATCGTCTTGGCCTGTGCAGGAACGCGCAGCCCAGAAACACCCGTAACCAAAGCCGCGCCTGTGGCCGTCAGAAGGGTTCTGCGGTTAGGGTGTATCAAGCTCATCAGCGCGCCTTTCGATCAATTGGGTGTTTGAAAGGATATAGCACCTAAAAGCATGCCTTTCCACTAAACGCCCAGCAAAGCTTAGCGAACACGGATCAAAGCCTGACACAAATGAGTGAGTGCACGCAATTATTGCAGCGAAGTGTGCAACCGTCCATCACGGTACCATCCGGTGATCAAAAGGCCGTGCTCTTGGACCTCAGGGAACTTTACAGCCCAATCGCGGAAACGATCATTGGTCACGATTTGCGCACGCTGTTTGCGCGCAGCACTCAAAAGAAAAGGGTCGGCAGGCGTTCCTTTGGGCACAACCATGATGTGTTTCTCAGGAAGGCCCAAGAGTTTGCTGAATGCGTCATCGTGTTTGTACTTGCCAAAAAGCTCGTAGCCCGCGTTCGCATCAAACATCACAATCGCTGTAAAACCGCGCGATTTCAGAAGTTTCAAAACGTCTTTAACGGGCTGAATGTTAGGCGTGTTGTTGTGCCAGTGCATGACATTTGAGCCGTCAACGAGCACCCATTTGCGCGCTTTTGCAGACCGCTTTCTCGCAAACCAGAGCAATCCGAAAAAGATAATAAACAGCGCGATTGCGGCAACAACTAACAAAGTATCATTCATAATCCAGACCTTAGTCACGCCCCTTTTAGAGGTCAATCAAGTCATCGACGCATCCGGCCAGCTTGTAGCACTCTGGACATATAGCAGCAATCAGCGCAGGACTTGGGATGTCCGCCAAATGGCTTTAATCTAAGTGGTCAGCCCATGCCTCAACGCCCTCTCTGGCTCATACTTGCGCCATTCATTTTTCTCGGGCTTTGGTCCATGGGCTATTCGGTCGCTAAAATCGGACTGCTTTACACTGATCCCATGACATTGCTTGCACTGCGTTTTGGCTGCGTCATCGTGATTATGACCATTTTGTTCCTGATCGTCAGGCCACCCTTGCCCAAAACACCCGCGGAGTGGGGGCATCTGGCCTTTGTCGGGTTCCTGATCCAAGCGGTATATTTCGGGATGAACTACTTCGCCTTTGAATCGGGCGTTGGCGCTGGCACCGGCGCGCTTTTGATGTCGTTTCAGCCGATCCTAGTCGCACTTATTGCACCGGTCTGGAGCGCGGAAGTCATTGGGCGGCGCAGTTGGATTGGACTGGCGCTTGGGCTGTGCGGCACGCTTTTGGTGATCGGGTCACGCACAGATATCGAGCCGCCCAGTTTGTTCGGGCTAACCTGCGCAGCCATAGCACTGCTCGGCATCACCAGCGGCTCACTTTGGGAAAAGCGATTTGGGTTGAACCATCATCCTGTGACCTCAAATCTTATAGGTTATACCGCAGGTTTCATTGGCATCCTGCCAGCTCTTGCCTTGCAGGACAGTTTTGAAGTGGAATGGAGTGGCGCGTTCATCGCAGCGCTCGCCTATCTTGTCATCGGCAATTCACTGATCGCTGTTGGCCTGTTGCTTGCGATGATCCGCGCAGGGGATGTGAGCCGCGTGTCGGCGCTGTTTTTCTTGGTGCCTCCTTTGGCGGCAATGGTGGCCTGGATCATGCTGGGCGAAGTGATGCCGCCGATTGCCTGGCTCGGCTTGGCAGCTGCATCACTCGGTGTGTATCTCGCGACGCGCAAGGTGCGCGATGTTTGAGCGTTACGCAATTTATGTCACGTTTGATGGCGCGTTTGGTGCCGCAGGTGCCGCGTGGCTCGGCTGGGATATTGCGCGCGCGACTGTGACGCGAGAAGCACGCGAGGAAACGAAGCGACCACGTAAATACGGGTTTCACGCGACGCTTAAAGCACCGTTTCACTTGGCACAGGGCCGCACCGAGGATGAACTGAGGGAAGCGTTCAAGCGTTTATGTGGATCGTTAACGCCTATCGCTCATGAAGGGCTTCAAATCCAACCCATTGGCCGTTTCCTTGCGCTCACGATTGATGGGGATGACACAGCACTCAAGATCCTAGCGAGCAGAGTCGTTTGCGAGTTTGATGCTTTTCGCGCACCCTTGTCAGAAGCAGAAATAGAGAAAAGACTTAAAGGGCGGTTGAGTGCAGAGCAGATCAGCAATGTGCATCGCTGGGGCTATCCTCACGTGATGGAACAGTTCCGTTTTCACGTGACGCTGACAGGACCTTTGAAAGAACCTCACGCGCAGCAGATTCGCGACGAAGTTACGCGCACCTTTACCCCACTTATCCCGCACCCCTTTCACTTGGCGCATCTGACACTCGTTGGGCAGCGCGCTGATGGTTTTTTTGAACAGATCACGCGGCTTGCGCTGACTGGCAGTAAGCCCGCATAAGTGACTGCAATGCGTCTGTTTCTAAATAGCCGCGCGCGCCCTCTTCCCCTTGTGAGACTCATGCTCTAATCCGAAACTCAAGACCGAAGTGGGGAATTCAAGACATGGCGCATATTATTGTTGTCGGAAACGAAAAGGGCGGTGCGGGTAAATCCACTGTCTCGATGCACGTGGCAACAGCGCTTTCGCGCATGGGCCATAAAGTCGGCGTGTTGGATTTGGACCTGCGGCAGAAAACATTCGGGCGTTACGTGGCCAATCGCAAAGCGTTTTTGAAAAAGCAAGGTGTCGAGCTGCCCTGCCCTGATTACCGCGAATTGCCAGAGATCGACCAAGCCAATCTGCGCCCCAGCGAAAACGTTTATGATCACCGGCTTTCGGCTGCGGTGGCCACGCTCGAGCCTGATTGCGATTTCATCGTGATTGACTGCCCGGGATCGCATACGCGCCTCAGCCAAGTTGCGCACTCGCTCGCGGATACTCTGGTGACGCCGCTCAATGACAGTTTTGTAGACTTCGATTTGCTCGCACATACAGATACCGATGGCGTGAAGATTGAGGGACCCTCGGTCTACTCCGAAATGGTTTGGAACGCGCGCCAACTCCGTGCGCAAGCAAAGCTTTCGCCGATCGACTGGGTCGTTTTACGCAATCGCATGGGTGCGCAGAACATGGTGAACAAGCAAAAGATGGAAGCAGCGATTGAGCAACTCGCAAAACGCATAGGCTTTCGTGTCGCTCCGGGTTTCAATGAGCGTGTGATCTTTCGCGAATTGTTCCCGCGTGGTTTGACGTTGCTTGATCTCAAAGAGGTCGGCGTGAAGCAGATGAATATCTCCAACGTCGCAGCGCGTCAGGAATTGCGCGATTTGATGAAATCGTTGAATTTTCCGGGCGTTACTGTCGACTTTTAAATCATCCCTATAAGTTGCGTGATTTTTCATCTCTTTGGCAATGATGATGGTTGTTAGTTACAAAACCAACTAATATCTACAGCCAACCACGCATTGGGAGCTCAAGATGAATCGTCACGTCAGTCCTTCGCCGCTCACGCAAGCGGCTACGCCCATGGGCACACACCCCGGCTATATGCCCGGCTTTGGAAATGACTTCGAGACTGAGGCGCTGCCGGGTGCATTGCCACAAGGTATGAACAGCCCACAAAAGGTGAATTACGGGCTTTATGGCGAGCAACTGAGCGGCACCGCCTTCACCGCGCTGAGCCATCAGAACGAGCGCACATGGTGCTACCGCATTCGCCCGTCCGTAAAGCATTCGCACCGTTACACAAAGATTGACCTGCCCTATTGGAAGTCAGCGCCGCATGTGGACCCTGACGTGATCAGCCTTGGCCAGTATCGCTGGGACCCTGTTCCGCATTCTGATGCCGCGCTGACTTGGCTCACGGGCATGCGCACGATGACGACGGCGGGGGATGTGAACACGCAAGTTGGCATGGCGAGCCATATCTATTTGGTAACGCAGAGCATGGTGGATAGCTATTTCTACTCTGCGGATTCCGAGCTTTTGGTTGTTCCACAGGAAGGTCATCTACGATTTATCACAGAGCTGGGCGTAATCGACGTTGCCCCGCAAGAGATCGCAATAATCCCACGTGGTTTGCTGTATCGCGTCGAAGTTCTGAGCGGTCCAGCACGCGGTTTCGTCTGCGAGAATTACGGTCAGAAGTTTGATTTGCCGGGCCGTGGCCCGATTGGCGCGAACTGCATGGCGAACCGTCGCGACTTCAAAACGCCTGTTGCGGCGTTCGAGGACCGCGAAACGTCTTCAACCGTCACGATCAAATGGTGCGGGCAGTTTCACGAGACAAAGATCGGACATTCACCTTTGGACGTGGTTGCGTGGCACGGTAATTACGCGCCCTGCAAATATGATCTCACCACTTATTGCCCTGTTGGGTCAATCTTGTTCGATCACCCTGATCCTTCGATTTTCACTGTGCTTACAGCCCCTTCCGGGGTTGAGGGCACCGCGAACATCGATTTTGTTCTATTCCGTGAGCGTTGGATGGTGGCAGAGGATACATTCCGCCCGCCTTGGTATCACAAAAACATCATGTCCGAGCTGATGGGCAATATTTACGGACAATACGACGCGAAACCCAAAGGATTTATTCCCGGCGGTATGAGCCTGCACAATATGATGTTGCCACATGGGCCGGATAAGAACGCGTTTGAAGGGGCCTCGAATGCTGATTTGCAGCCGCAGAAACTCGACAATACGATGTCGTTCATGTTCGAGACGCGCTTCCCGCAGCATTTGACCGGCTTCGCTGCGAATGAAGCGCCGCTTCAGGACGACTACATTGATTGCTGGGACGATATCGAAAAGAAGTTCGACGGCACACCCGGTAAGAAGTAAACCAACCCTCGATGGGTGCGTGCGAGAGCACGACACCTTACTTGACGCATTCCCGTAAGGTGCCGTGCTTGTGCGCGCACCCTCCGCCAAAAGGATCCATAATGACACTGCAAACCTCTTGGGTGGCCTCCGCCAATTCCGCCGAGACAGACTTCCCGCTGAACAACCTGCCTTACGGCGTGTTCTCGACCGAGACGCTCGAGCCACGCTGCGGTGTGGCGATTGGCGATATGATATTTGATTGCGCCGCCGCTGAAGAAGCAGGCCTCCTCGACATCACAGACGATCCCTTATTCGATGTGCCATTCTGGAACGAAGTGATGGAAGCGGGTTCACAGGTTTGGACCACTTTGCGCCGCCGTCTCATAGACATTCTAAGCGAAGGCTTTGACGACCAAGCCGTCGCAGAGAGCTGCCTCGTCGCGCAAGTGGATGCGGAATTGCACATGCCGTTCCTTGTTGCAGAATACACTGATTTCTACGCAGGCAAACAGCACGCCGTGAACGTTGGAACAATGTTCCGCGGCGCTGAAAACGCGCTGCCGCCGAATTGGCTGCACATCCCGATTGGATACAACGGTCGCGCGAGCACGGTTGTTGTCAGCGGCACAGATATCATTCGGCCCAACGGCCAAACCAAAGCACCGGATGCTGACATGCCCAGCTTTGGCCCTTGCAAGCGTCTCGACATCGAGTTGGAAATGGGCGCAATCGTCGGTTCTGGCTCGCACATGGGCCGCCCTGTAAGCGTGGCCGAAGCGGAAGAGATGATCTTTGGCTATGTGCTTTTGAACGACTGGTCCGCGCGCGACATTCAGGCGTGGGAATACCAACCGCTTGGACCTTTCCAAGCCAAAGCGTTTGCGACGTCCATCAGCCCTTGGATCGTCACCAAAGCCGCCCTTGAGCCGTTCCGCGAGAGCACGCCCGAGCGAGAGAAAGAACTGCTGCCCTACCTTGCAGAGGACAAACCGGGCCTTTTCAACATTGATCTCAGCGTCACCATGCAAACAGCTGGCAGCGACGAGGTCCACACGATCTCGAACACCAACTACACGCAGATGTATTATTCTGCGGCGCAACAGCTTTCGCATCACAGCTCGTCCGGTTGTGCGATGACGGCGGGTGATTTGCTTGGGTCTGGAACTATTTCTGGTGCCACGCCGGACAGCTACGGCTCCCTTCTGGAGATGACATGGGGTGGCAAGAACCCGATGGATCTGGGCGGTGAGACACGCACGTTTATTCAAGATGGTGACACGCTTGGTCTGCACGGTGCCGCGATTGGCGATGGCTATCGTATCGGCTTTGGGTCCTGCATGGGCACGATCACACCTTCCCCCAAATTCCCCGCTTAAAGGACTGATACCATGGCAAAAGCATTCGCATCGCAAGGCGACATGAGCGAAAAGAAGATCACCTTTGACGAGGTGGGTCGCGACCTTTGGGCGTTCACCGCAGAGGGTGATCCAAACTCGGGTGTCATCATTGGCGACGAGTCGGTGATGATCGTTGAAGCACAGGCGACACCGCGTCTGGCAGAGAAAGTCATCGAAAAGGTGCGTTCTGTTACGGATAAGCCCATTAGCCACCTTGTGCTGACACATTACCATGCTGTGCGCGTGCTTGGTGCGTCTGCTTACGGCGTAGATCAAATCATCATGTCCGACGTCGCACGCGGCATGGTCGAGGAGCGCGGCCAAGAAGATTGGGACAGTGAATTCCAACGCTTCCCGCGTTTATTTGAAGGGTTTGAATCCATTCCGGGCCTTACATATCCTACCACCACCTTCAGCGACAGCATGACTGTTTACCTTGGCAAGCGGCGCGTTGATATCAAGCAAATCGGCCGTGCGCATACCGCTGGCGATGCTGTGATCCATGTACCGGACGAGAATGTAATGTTCACGGGCGATATCGTCGAAGATCACTCTGCTTGCTATTGCGGTGACGGATATTTCGGTGATTGGGGTGAGACGCTCGACAATATCATCGCATATGACGTGGACGCGATTGCGCCCGGTCGTGGCGGCGCGCTTGTGGGTAAAGACGCGGTTGCCAGCGCGATTGAGAGCACACGTGACTTCGTTGACTCCACTTATGCCCCAGCGGCGCGTGTTGCGGCGCGTGGTGGTTCACTCAAGGAAGCGTGGGACGCTGTGCGCGCAGAATGCGATCCCAAGTTCAAGGATTACGCGATTTATGAGCACTGCCTGCCGTTCAACGTCGCGCGGGCTTATGATGAAGCGCGTGGCATTTTGCATCCCCGCATCTGGACCGACAAACGCGATCTGGAAATGTGGGACGCCCTTCAAGGGTGACCTTGTGGATGCTCATATTGCTGACCGTGCAAGCGGTGATTTTCGCGATATGGGCATTTTTGATGTTTCAAACACTCTGTAGGCTTTAGAGCTTCAATTTCGCTTTGATGCTCTGGCTTAACCTGTATTTGGCCCACAAACCGAAAAAGCTGATACTGAAGTGGTCCTACTAATTCGGACAGGTTTGTGGCTCAGCTAAGATGTAATCGGGTTGGTTTCATGCCGCCTTCTGGGTTCGTGCTGTGTCGAAGAATGCGTCATCAGGGGATCGTTTGTCGAGAGCCGTGTGGGGCCGCTCAGAGTTGTAGAACCCAATCCAGTCTTTGATCACGCGTTTAGCTTGGAACCCGTCCTGCAATTCGTGCAGATAGACGGCTTCCTGTTTGAGCGACCGCCACAGCCGTTCGATGAATATGTTGTCGAGATACCGGCCCCGTCCGTCCATCGAGATTTTGACGTCAGCCTCGGTCAAGGTTGTGATCCAGGCTGACCCAGTGAATTGCGATCCTTGGTCCGTATTCATGATCTTGGGCTTGCCGTATTTTGCGATGGCCTCTTTCAAGGCCTCTACACA